>NZ_JAKKSH010000019.1:0-91991 GCF_025653395.1 Shewanella sp. SW24 | reverse complement strand
TTCGACCTAACTCAGTCAAGGTCAGTGTCTTACATTCAATCAGTGCCTTAGAGGCCAGCATCAAGCTGTTTAATCGTTTTAGGTGAAGTTCTGGGCAGTATTGGTGTAAAGAATGTTGTAGGATATTGGCTTCGCGCATCTTGTTGTCCAAGTGTAGTTTTTAGCGAAACCATTTGATCATGCAACAAGATGCGCTTCCACCCTAATTTGATGATTTATTTGTAAATCATCAGGGGATTCTTCAGTGCTGCGTGTCTCCTTAAAACCTATAGTTTATGCTAATGCTAAAAAGGTAGGCCATGGTGATTAGCGAGACGACCGTCCGCCCCATGGACGGGGCGGTCGAGCATCCAAGGACGGACTGGCTGCGAGTCGGTGAGTGAACACCATGGCAAGCCTGTATTAATGAATATCAGCAAATGCTCACAACTCAAGTTACAGTTCCCCTGCACGACTTCCAACACATTTCCATCCACTTTCAACATCCCCCCAACAAAAATGCTCAATAACTTTATTTAACGATAACCCTCTACCTTTCACAAAAACGCATAAATATTCTCATTTAATTCAAATTGACTGTTGCAAAGGCTCATAAAAGCGGTTAGTTTAAATCCACTTATACGGATAGACGTCCGTAACAACGAATTCAGCGCTTCACTGTATTTCGAGCAGTTAAGTCAATAAAGTTAAATACCGAGAAAGTAAAATGAGCCCACTACTGAACGCTATCCACCACCATCACCACCATATGCGGTAGCCTTCGGACGCTCACTGCCGGAGGACTATATCCTTCTGGCGGACTGATTCAAGATGATCATAAACCCCTGGAAGGAATTCCGGGGGTTTTTGCATTTAGGCGTTAATTTGGGTTTTAATTTAAATAAGCAACTTTAGATATTTAATAAATTATCAATACGTTAGCTAGAGCACTTAGCTAGATTCCTTAGCTAGATTCCTTAGCTAGGACCCGTTGAATGGCAAGGCGTATTAAACCGATTGAACAACACTTTTTGAATCTTTTAATTTTGATACTTTTGAGCGAGATAACACTATGACTGAATCGAAACGTTTACGCATCGCCATCCAAAAATCTGGCCGTCTTTCTACTGACTCTCAGCAACTGCTAAAAAGCTGTGGTGTTAAATTTTCCATTAATGAACAACGTCTTATCGCTCACGCTGACAATATGCCTATCGATTTACTGCGCGTTCGTGATGACGATATCCCAGGATTGGTGATGGACGGAGTGGTTGATATGGGGATCATCGGTGAAAACGTGCTCGAAGAGGAACAAATCGAGCGTCAAACTCTGAACAAACCCGCAGATTGCCTCAAACTGCGTCAGTTAGATTTCGGATCATGTCGCCTCTCGTTAGCCGTACCAACAGAATTCAGTTACGCCGATGCC
This sequence comes from Shewanella sp. SW24, assembly GCF_025653395.1. Taxonomy (NCBI): domain Bacteria; kingdom Pseudomonadati; phylum Pseudomonadota; class Gammaproteobacteria; order Alteromonadales; family Shewanellaceae; genus Shewanella; species Shewanella sp. SW24. The sequence goes on along the minus strand of NZ_JAKKSH010000019.1, from coordinate 90,583 downwards.
TCCTCGTTAGAAGGATTACGCATCGCCACTTCTTACCCGAACCTGCTACGCCGTTTTATGCAACAAAAAGGCATAACTTATCGCGACTGTATGTTAAAAGGTTCGGTTGAAGTCGCCCCGCGTGCCGGCCTTGCCGATGGGATTTGTGATCTCGTGTCGACGGGCGCCACCTTAGAGGCCAACGGTTTATACGAAACCGAAGTGATTTACCGTTCAATGGCCTGCATCATTCAATCGACCCAAACCCAATCACCGACTAAACAAGCACTCATCGACAAAATTCTATCCCGCGTCAATGGCGTTATCCGCGCCCGTGAGAGCAAGTACATACTGCTACACGCGCCAACCGAAACCTTAGATCAAATCGTCGCCCTGCTGCCAGGCGCTGAAAACCCAACCGTATTGCCATTAAATGATGATACTAACCGCGTGGCTATCCACGCCGTCAGTACCGAAGATTTATTCTGGGATACCATGGAACAGTTGACCGCACTCGGTGCCAGCTCGATTCTGGTAATGCCAATCGAAAAAATGATGGGGTAATGTATGGAAATCCTAACTTGGTCAACCTTATCAACCGCCGAGCAGAAAACGGCGCTGAAACGCTCGCCCTTAATTGGTGATAGCGGCTTAGAGCAAAGCGTTCGCGCCATTATCGATGCAGTGGCAACGCGGGGTGATGCCGCCATTGCCGAATTTAATCAAAAGTTTGATGGCTTCAATAGCGCGACCAAAGATTTAAATGGACAAGGAAGTGGCGAGCTGCGCATGGGTGAAGCCGAGATTGCAGCGGCAAGCGCACAGGTATCACCAGAGCTGAAAGCGGCGATCGCCAAAGCCATGGCGAACATAGATGTGTTTCACAGCGCCCAGCAATTTCGCCCGATTGCTATGGAAACCGAGGCGGGAGTACGCTGCGAGCTACGTAACGAACCGATTGAAAAAGTGGGTTTATATATTCCTGGTGGCAGTGCGCCATTAATTTCTACCGTGATGATGCTCGCCCTGCCCGCCAAGATCGCCGGCTGCGAACAAAGAGTATTGGTCAGCCCACCGCCGATCAACGATGCCATTATCTATGCAGCCAATGCCTGTGGGATCACTGAGATCTATCAAGTGGGCGGCGCACAAGCCATTGCGGCACTGGCCTTTGGCACAGAAACGATTCCCGCGGTCGATAAAATTTTTGGCCCAGGTAATCGCTACGTGACTGAAGCTAAACGCTTAGTGTCACAGGATGGCCGCTGCACTGTGTGTATCGATATGCCAGCTGGTCCTTCTGAAGTGTTAGTGATTGCCGATAGCGACGCCAATTGCGAATTTATCGCCGCCGATTTGCTTTCGCAAGCGGAGCACGGCCCAGATTCACAAGTGATTTTAGTGACAGATTCGCAAGCTATCGCCGATGGCGTCAATAACGCGCTGACAAGACAGCTCGCCGCCCTGCCGCGTTGTGATATCGCAGCAACGGCGCTCCTCAGCAGTCGCACTTTTGTTGTGGACGATATGCAGCAAGCCGCGCAGGTTTCTAATCAATATGGGCCTGAGCACTTGATCATTCAAACGCGCTTTCCCCGTGAGGTACTGAAAAACATTCGCGCCGCGGGCTCGGTATTTTTAGGCGCTTATACACCTGAATCTGTTGGCGATTATGCCAGTGGCACCAACCACGTGCTACCGACTTACGGTTACAGCCGCGCCGTGTCGAGCCTGTCATTAGCCGATTTTAGCCGCCGCTTTACCGTGCAGGAACTCAGCGCTAAGGGCTTAATCGGATTGGGGCAAGCAGTCATGACGTTAGCCAGTAACGAATTGCTCGATGCGCACAAAAATGCCGTTGCCATTCGTCTAGCTAGCCTAGAGAAATGACCCACCTAGATCTTAAGTGATTAGCCCTTAAGTTTATAAAAATAGAGCTGAGTGAAGAAAATGAGCCAAATGAGCAGCATGGAAAAGACAGCAGAACCCACAGCATTAACGGCATCAAAGTTAGCACCATCAACGTTAGCGCAATCGGCGCCGCTAAATTTAGCCGAGCGCTTAGCGCGTCCTGAGTTACTGGATTTAACGCCCTACCAGAGTGCCCGCAGACTGGGCGGTCGTGGTGATATTTGGATCAATGCCAACGAATCACCCTTCAATAATGTCGATACGGCAGCGCTCGATTTATCGAAATTGAATCGTTACCCAGAATGCCAACCGCCGCAGCTTATCAGTGCCTACAGCGAATATAGCGGCGTGAGCACCAGCAAGATAGTCGCCAGCCGCGGCGCCGATGAAGCGATTGAACTGTTAATTCGCGCCTTTTGTATACCAGGCGTCGACAGCATTGCCTGCTTTGGCCCGACGTACGGCATGTATGCCATCAGCGCGAACACCTTTAATGTGGGCGTTAAAGCGTTAAATCTCAGCGCGGAATATGGCTTGCCGACAAGCTATGCCGAGGACGTTCGCGGCGCAAAACTGGTGTTTATCTGCAATCCCAATAACCCGACTGGCACAGTGATCGACAAAGCCATTATCGAGCAAGCAATCAAAGCCCTGCCCGACGCGCTTGTGGTCATTGATGAAGCTTATATTGAGTTTTGCCCCGAATACAGCGTGGCGGATTTGCTGGAAAGCCATCCGAATCTAGTGGTACTGCGCACCCTGTCAAAAGCCTTCGCACTCGCCGGCGCACGCTGTGGTTTTATGCTGGCAAACGAGGCCGTAGTCGAAATAATTATGCGCGTGATTGCGCCCTATCCTGTGCCGCTGCCCGTGAGTGAAGTCGCCACGCAAGCGCTATCAAGCGCTGGCATTGCGCGGATGAAAGTGCAAGTCGCACAATTAAATGAGCAAGGCGCCAGACTCACAGCGGCGATCAGCGCTTATTGTTCAAAATCGAATAGTTCAGAGTCCCGCGCCCGCGTGCTTAAGCCTAACGGCAATTATGTGCTGGCTGAATTTGATGATGTCGCCAAGGTCGCTGCGTTACTACAAAGCAGCGGTGTTGTCGCCCGCGCCTACAAAGACCCAAGGCTTGCTAAGGCCATCCGTTTTAGCTTTAGTTCAAAGGCGGATACCGATGTGTTAGTGAATTTATTTGAATCGCAACGCACTGAGCAGCCATCAGAAAATGAATGATAAGTCACTGATAATAAATCTCTGATCATAAAAAACTAATAAAAAGCAATGTAACGCTGAAAGTTAAATCAGCTTAAGCATTAGCTAAACGAATTGAATTTGAAGGTAGAGCCATGAACCCACAATTTGTCCCGAACGTTGCACAAAAAATTCTGTTTATCGACCGCGATGGCACCTTGATTGAAGAACCCGTCACCGACAAACAGGTCGATAGTCTGGCTAAATTAGTGTTTGAGCCACAGGTGATCCCCGCTTTGCTACGTCTGCAAAAGGCAGGGTTTCGTTTAGTCATGGTCAGCAATCAAGACGGCCTTGGCACACCGTCTTTCCCGCAGGAAGATTTCGATGTGCCCCACAATATGATGATGCAAATTCTCACAAGCCAAGGGGTTAACTTTGAAGATGTGGTGATTTGCCCGCACTTTAACGATGAAAATTGCAGTTGCCGTAAACCTAAGCTTGGGCTAGTAAAAGACTATCTCACCCAAGGCTGCATCGATTTCACCCAATCGGCGGTGATTGGCGATCGCGAAACCGATGTGGAGCTGGGCAATGCCATGGGCATTAAAAGCCTTAAATATCAACGCGACACTTTAGGCTGGAACGCCATCGCCGATGCGCTGCTGAATAAAGGCCGCACCGCAACGGTCGTGCGTACCACCAAAGAAACCGATATTCGTGTGGCTGTTGATCTCGACAGCCCCGTTAAAGGCAAAATCGACACTGGCATTGGCTTTTTCGACCACATGCTCGATCAAATTGCCACCCACGGTAATTTTAGAATGGATGTGAAAGTCGATGGCGATCTGGAAATCGACGATCACCACAGCGTCGAAGACACTGCGCTGGCCATAGGGGATGCCCTGCGCCAAGCGCTCGGTGACAAACGCGGCATTGCCCGTTTCGGCTTTAGCCTGCCGATGGACGAAGCCAAGGGCGAATGTCTGCTGGATATCTCTGGTCGTCCTTTTATCAAATTCTCGGCCAATTTTGAGCGTGAGCATGTGGGCGAAATGGCCACTGAAATGGTGCCGCACTTCTTCCGATCCTTTGCCGATGGCCTGCGCTGTACGCTGCATGTGTCAACCGAAGGCGATAACGATCACCACAAGGTTGAAGCCCTGTTTAAAGTGCTCGGCCGCGCGCTACGCCAAGCAGTTAAAGTTGAAGGCGATATTCTGCCATCGAGCAAAGGCGTGCTTTAAGGCATCAGCATAAATGGTTTAAGAGGTTAGGATGCAACAAGACACTCTATTAACAGCTGGCCAGCAATTAACAGCAAATGCATCACCAGATGCTGAAACCGTCATCATAGACACGGGCTGTGCCAACTTAAACTCAGTACGTTTCGCCTTCGAGCGTTTAGGCGTTAAGGTATTGGTCACAGACGATAAAGCCAAAATCAAAGCGGCAAAACGTGTGGTACTGCCGGGTGTGGGCACGGCGGGTGCCGCCATGGCGTCCTTACATGAAAAAGGCTTGGTCGAACTCATTCAAGGCCTGACTCAACCTGTGCTGGGTGTGTGCCTTGGCATGCAAATGTTGGCGGCAATTTCTAAGGAGCGCGGCGGAAAAGGTCAAGATTGCGAGTGCTTAGGCATAATCCCGACCGACATTTGCGAGCTGGATACGCAGTTACTCAAAGCTGAAGGCTTGCCTTTGCCGCACATGGGCTGGAATCAACTAAAGCTCACGACCAACTCACAAGGCGCCAACAGCCCTAGCGTTCATCCGCTGTTTGCGGGTATTGAAGATGGCAGTTATGTGTATTTCGTCCACAGTTACCGCGCGCCGCTGAGTGAATTTACCTTAGCCGAATGTTCCTATGGCGAAGGCTTTAGCGCCGCCATCGGCAAAGGCAACTTTATGGGCGTGCAGTTCCACCCCGAAAAAAGTGCCGCCGTGGGCGCGCAAATTCTGCGTAACTTTTTACTGATGGACGAGTTACAGATGAACGAGTTACAGATGAACGAGTTACAGATGAACGAAGCGCTGATGAACAAAGCGCTGCAAAGCAACTCTGCTGATGGCCAAGCGGATGTAAAGAAGGCTGACCAATGAATAAATTACTCATCAAAAAACCAGTTATTAATAAATCACTTATAAACAAATCAATCAAGGATCTGAGCTTATGATTATTCCTGCAATTGATTTAATTGATGGCAATGTCGTCCGCCTCTATCAAGGTGATTACGGCCAGCAGACCACCTTTGATTTAAGTCCTTTGGCGCAGCTGCAATCCTACGAGGCTCAAGGCGCGAAGTGGTTGCATATCGTTGATTTAACAGGTGCGAAAGATCCCGCTAAACGCCAAACTCTCCTTATTAGTCAACTCGTGGCGGGACTAAACGCTAATATTCAAGTGGGCGGCGGCATTCGGACAGAAGAACAAGTCACTGAATTATTAAATATCGGCGTAAAACGCGTGGTGATTGGCTCACTGGCGGTGAAAGAACCTGAGTTAGTCAAACAATGGTTTATCAAATACGGCAGCGAAGCGATTTGCCTCGCACTCGATGTCAATATCAACCAAAGCGGCGAGAAAATTGTCGCCGTATCCGGTTGGCAAAGTGGCGGTGGTAAGAGTTTAGAATCCCTTGTAGAAGCCTTTAGCGCGGTCGGCTTAAAGCATGCGCTAGTAACTGATATTAGCCGTGACGGCACCTTAACGGGCGCGAATACCGCGCTTTATCAAGAAATTGCTGCAAGTTATCCCGATATCGCTTGGCAAGCCTCCGGCGGTATTGCAACTCTTGAGGATGTTGCCGCCGTGCGTGATAGCGGCGCGGCGGGCATCATTATAGGCAAAGCCTTGCTTATCAATCAGTTTAACGTGGTGGAGGCAATCCAATGCTGGCCAAACGACTAGTCCCCTGTTTAGATGTGAAAGACGGTAAAGTAGTGAAAGGCGTGCAGTTTCGTAACCACGAAATTGTCGGTGATATCGTGCCCTTAGCCGCGCGTTATGCCGAAGAAGGCGCCGATGAGCTGGTGTTTTATGACATTACTGCCAGCGCCCACGAACGTGTGGTCGATAAATCTTGGGTGAGCCGCGTGGCGGAGCAGATTGATATTCCCTTCTGCGTGGCAGGTGGCATTAAAACCATTAGCCAAGCCCGTGAATTATTAGCCTTTGGGGCGGATAAGATTTCGATTAACTCGCCCGCCTTGACCGATCCAAGTTTAATCTCACGCCTGCAGGACGAGTTCGGCCGCCAGTGTATCGTGATTGGCATCGACTCCTTTTTCGACGCCACCAGCAACAGCTATAAGGTAAAACAATTTACCGGCGATGAAGCGGCGACTAAGGATACTCAGTGGTTTACCCAAGACTGGGTTGAAGAAGTACAAAAACGAGGTTGTGGTGAAATCGTGCTCAATGTGATGAACCAAGACGGCGTGCGCGGCGGCTATGATATCAAGCAGTTAAGTCTTGTTCGCGCCATCTGCGACGTGCCTTTGATTGCCTCGGGCGGCGCTGGAACTATGGCGCATTTCCGTGATGTGTTTATTGAAGCCAAGGTCGATGCGGCGCTGGCAGCGAGCGTATTCCACAAGGCGATTATCAACATTGGTGAGTTAAAAGCCTATTTAGCGGCCGAAGGCATTGCGATTAGGCGCTAGCTATTGCAATTAGCCGCTCGCGGTCAATCGTTTATAGCGAGCTAATGGCGCCTACCGCTACAGTAAGAGCATGAGTAAGAGCTAGCAACCACAATACGTCGCTAAAAAGCATCAACAAATTAAGAGTGAACACTATGTCAACGCAAACAAACACTAAGTCGGATTTTAGCGAGCTGGATTGGAACAAACAGGATGGGCTCATTCCTGCCGTTATCCAAAATCATTTATCGGGCAAGGTATTAATGCTCGGTTATATGGATAAGGCCGCGCTGGAAAAAACCTTGAGCACAGGTGATGTCACCTTTTTCAGCCGCTCAAAACAGCGCTTGTGGACCAAGGGGGAAACCTCGGGGAATACGCTAAGGTTGGTCGCTATCGATAAGGACTGCGACAACGACAGCCTGTTAGTGCAAGTGATCCCCAACGGCCCAACCTGCCACAAAGGCACCGAAAGTTGCTGGTTAGATGACAATGCGCACCCATTTTTGAACAACCTCGCCAGCTTAATCACCTCGCGTAAAGGGCAAAGTGCCGATTCCAGCTACACGGCGTCTTTGTTTGCGCGCGGCACGAAACGTATCGCCCAAAAGGTCGGGGAAGAAGGTCTTGAAACCGCCCTTGCCGCTGCGACCCACGATAAAGAAGAGCTAGTTAACGAAGCCTCAGATCTTATCTATCACTTGCTGGTATTGCTTGAAGATCAAAACTTAAGCCTCAGTGACATCACAGCAAATTTGCTGGCAAGACATGAAAAGGCGCTAGAGAGCAAAGCATAATCTGCTTACTGTTCCTGATGTCTTACTATCGATTTTACCGCTAAAAATGCCGCCCGCTTAAATCAAGTCGGCGGCATTTTTTATCGCGCGATTCCCTCAAGTGCCATTGCCGCAATGTGATCAATGAATATCTTGCGCCTTAATCCTGTGACAAAAAATAATCAAAATACTGTTGTAATGGTTGACAAGTACAGTACAGTTCCCTATGGTAACCTCCGTTGCCGTTAGGTTATTAAGGCAAAGCATCAAAACACTTATCCGTTTTTACTCAACACACGCTAAGGCAAGTTTTATGTGTTTCACACCCTTTTATACTCCCTATCTGTAGCCGCAATGGATATACCCAAGCTACCTGAAGATACGAGTTTCAGAGCGCCTAGGGGGATTCAATTCAAGGCGCATCAATGACAGAATGTCGACCACCTTTTGAATTGATGCAACACGGAAGTGAAGTGCCCTAGGCGCTCCGTCCCGGCGGGTTTTAACGCACTTTATGCGGTGTTGGTTATTTTTAACTTAGCCCGCTAGGTCTGCAAATAACCGCCTTGCCTAAAGTGCGTTAAACTCCCGCTGAATCCTGCATCTTCAGGTTGTTTGGGTATAAAATAGGCACCTCGCCTGACCTTCCATTGTGGCCATATCCTTTCGGATCCGCTGAGCGCCACTGTCTCATTTGCTTAAATCATTTTGTGCTTGAATCGCATCAAAATCCTTTAAGACAGTTGCTTTAGGATCAAGTCTTTATCTCTTTTTCTTGCGACACGCTTTTGAGATCATGTTATGACACAGAATAAAATTTTCGGCAGTTTACTGCTTATCGCAGGCACCACAATCGGCGCGGGCATGTTAGCTTTGCCTATCGCATCGGCTGGACTCGGTTTTGGCACCTCCTCCGCCATTATGCTCATCCTATGGGCGCTGATGGCCTACACGGCACTGCTTATGGTGGAAATCCATCAATTCGCCCCCAGCGATGCCAGCCTTAATCACTTAGCGCAACGCTTATTGGGTCGTAAGGGCCAGTTGATCGCCAATAGCGCCTTGATGTTTTTACTGTACGCCCTCTGCGCCGCCTACATTGCTGGCGGCGGCGAGCAAGTGAACCAAAAGCTGAGCACTTGGCTAGGACTAAATTTGCCACCGCAGGCGGGTGCCATCCTATTCACCCTGCTGGTTGGCGCCATTGTGGGCATGGGAACCCACTGTGTGGATCTCATCAATCGCGGTTTATTTGCCCTTAAGCTATTGGCATTATTGCTTATGTTGGCCTTGTTACTGCCGCAGGTTGAAATCCCACATTTGCTCGAACTCCCACTTAACCAAGGTTTAATTGTCACGGCTATTCCGGTGATTTTTACCTCCTTTGGTTTTCACGGTTCGATTCCCTCAGTGGTGCGCTACTTAGGCGTTGAAGTCAAAGCCCTGCGCAGGATCATGTTGTTTGGCTCGGCTTTACCCTTAGTGATTTACCTTTTGTGGCAACTGGGCAGTCAAGGCGTATTGAACCAAAGTCAATTGCTCGAAAACCAGAGTTTATCAAGCTTTATCAATCAACTGGCGAGCGTACTGCACAGTGAATACTTAAGTAGCGCTATTAGTCTATTTGCCGATCTCGCCCTTGCGACCTCGTTTTTAGGGGTGAGTTTAGGTTTGTTCGATTTTATGGCCTCAAGCTTAAGGCAAGAAGATAATGCAACAGGTCGAAGCTTAACCGCGGCTATCACCTTTTTACCGCCCTTAGGTTTTGCCCTCTTCTACCCTCAAGGTTTTATCACCGCCCTAGGTTATGCGGCGATTGCGCTGGTGATCCTCGCCATCTTTTTACCTGTGGCCATGGTGTGGGTACAACGACAGATGCGAGACGCTGCCAATATGCCGACGGGTTATCGGGTCGCGGGCGGCAAGTTAGCCTTAATGCTCGCCACACTTTGCGGAATCGTGGTGATCGCCGCCCAGATATTTAGCTAGCCGCAATTCACTCACCAAGAGTGAGTTAACTAAAAGTTAGCTAGCCCGAATGACTGATTAAGTACAAGAGCCTGTAAAACCTCAACTATTGACATCAGGCGCTTGTCTATTCAATGATCCTTTCACATTAGTCAGCTAAGCCCTTGAGTGTTAAACTGCCTCAGGTGCTAGTGCGCGATATAAAAGCTCCGAAGTAACCGAACCGAAATAAAAGTGCCGATGAAATATACACATTCGTGTATTTTTGCACTGCTAAGGCACGAATTTGATCAGGGCTCAGTCAATAAGGATAAATATCAAACCCAATGCCAATCCACAACAAGCCAAGCCGTGGCACTGCCTCTGATAGCAAAGCACTTCAGCACGAGGCAACGCAGATATCCGCAGGCCCTCGCAGTGGTGCTTTAGGTTCTGGAACGGATACTCATGTTGTTGCGCAAAATCGCCGTAAATTCCCCCTGAAAAAGACCTTATTGGCGACCAGCTTAACGGGCATCTTGGCGGGCGTGGCGTTAACTGTGTGGATTGTGAATACCCAGGCTGAACAACTCATCATACGGGCGGCAAATTTTGCCCTCACAGGTATGGACAGCGAACTGATTGACATTGAATTAGGGATAAGTCAGTTAGCACATTGGCGAATTACCTCTGCCAATCTGAGGGTGCATGATAGCCATATCAGGCTTAATAATTTGAATATTCAGCTAAAACTTGACTGGCCACAGAGTTTTGCCGAACTTAAACAGTTCAGCCAAGCCTCTTACCTCACTCAAAAAATCACCCAAATATCCACAGGTGATATTGAAGTCGAGTTAGGGCAATCGCTATTTTTACCCAATCGAAATGCCATCGATGAACAAGGCCCCGCCTTGGCCTTAGATATCAAATCATTACCACTCATCGATATCGGCAAAACCGGCCTTATTCTCAAAGCTCGCCATCTCGACACCCAAAATGATTTACCCGCCTATCGTTTGGTGATGGACAAGTTGAGCCTTAACGGCGCGGGGGAAATCAACAGCGAGTTTAGCCACGAAGGTGAAAGCATCGCCACACTTAAAGCCATACTCGAAACCAACAAATGGCAACTCATGAGTCAAATCCAGCTCGCGCCGCTGCTTGCGAGCTTGCATCAAATCAGCCTGAGGCAAGCGCAAGACAGTGTACTGAGTCCGTTAACTGAGCTTGATAAAGAGTGGCAAGCGTTAGCAATTGATTTACAAGGCCAATTGGTATCCAACAGCAGTATCACTTTAACCTCAGGCGAACTTATCAGTGAGCATCAATTAATCGATCCAAAGCTGACCTTTAATCAACTGGCTGCACTAGAGCTTGCGCCTAAACCCGAGCTTGCACCTAAGTCTGAGTTAGCATTTAAGATTGCAGGGCATTTAGCCGAACTTGACCTAAAACTAGAGCCCTTTAGCTTAGCGCTGAGTCCAAATACAGAGCAGCAACAACGATTGATGCAGCTGCTCGATGAGACGCTGGCTAAACCTTCATCTCAGTCAGTATCTGAACCAGTATCTCAACCGATAACTGAGCAAGTGCCTGATCAGACAGCGAGTCAAATCGCTAAGCTGCTATCGGGGCTCAAAAGTACAGATACACCAGTGGGAATCGCACTGACATTGCCTGAAGCCCTGCACTATCCGCTGACTCAAATTCCGCAAGATGTGCACTTAGCTAATCCCCTTGCGATTAAACTTCCTCGAGTGAAGCTTAAAACCTTAGGCAGTAAGCTAGATACCCAAGTCGATTTGGCCAATGTTGAAATCACAAAATCAACCGAAGCACTGTCCTTCAAAACAGATTGGCGCCTTAGTACGAGGCAAACAAGCTCAATGCAATTATCTGAATTGTGGGCAAATCCGCCGCAGGATTTTAGCTGGAATAATAGTCAGTTAACGACAGCAGGCACATTTAACTTAGTTCAGACGCCAAGTTCAACCGATTGGCAATTTATCACTGCCGCTACCGAGTCGGCTGAACTGACTCAATCAACAAAACAAAATACTGGCAACACGCTACAGTTCGCCGTGGGTGAGCTTAAGCGTATTAGCATGCAAAATAAAAATGCGGCTAAACATGCAGAGTTTAGCCTTGGTAGTATCGCGATAAATGCCCTCGCGCCGCTGAACATAAGCTCGCAGCAAAGCACTCATACTCAGAGTTCTGGTATTCAAAACGCTAGCATTCAGAAAGTCAGTCCAGCGCAAAGCTCAGTGCCCACATCTGATACCGCAAACAGGTTAACCCTTGCCATACCACCTTTAACCTTAGCACTGGAGCAACTGTATTTTTCGCAGACCAAACAGACTTTAGTGACAGATGATGTAGTCACTGAGGCTAATGCGGATAAAAATGCTAGCACTAGCATCATAACGAAAACCGATATGAATGCGGGCAGTTTCTCGATTGCATTACAAAAAGCCATGTCATTTGAGCTTAAACCCGATATCGAAGCGCTGTTCGATTCACTACTCGCTACCACTTGGCGTAATCAACTCGCATGGCAAGCCAGTCAGCTAAATATCGAAAAACAGCTCAGCAGCAAAGGCCGCAGCCGCAAAGAAACCGTACTTAAGCTGGACAAGTTAACGCTGGCACAAAGCTTAGATTGGAAAAATAACACGCTCTTTGGTGATGAGCATTGGCAAGTGGGCACAGTTGAGCTGCAAAGCCAACACAAGTTGAACCTTGCCACCGCGAACAATCCCTTAGTGTTAACGGGCCAATGGGTAGTCAACACTAGCATGACCGAGGCGCTGGCCTTGCTCAATCAAACCCAACCCTTACCATCTGAGCTTAATGTCACAGGTAATAACCAATTACAGGCGCAGTTTAACCTAACGCAAAGGCGCGATCAGACCCAATTTGCCATGCAAATAACTCAATCGATGACAGAACTTGAAGGCTTTTATAAAGACATCATTTTTGAGGGGGGAAAACTGCAAGCGCAATGTGAGTTCACTTGGGGGCAATCTTATAAAAAAGAGTCTCATAACAAGCCGCAGGATAAAGGCTATTTTAGCAGCCTCAGTAAGCTCAATTGCCCGCAGACGCTGATGACCTTTAACTTATTTGATCCTGGCTTCCCACTGACTGATATTGAAGTGGAAGCCGATATCGTCCTTGGCAAAGATGCCGAGAAATTGCCCGACAATTGGATACAACAACTCACAGGCTTAAGTGACACCGATGTTTCCATGACCGCCAAAGGCAAAGTGCTCAGCGGCCAGTTTCTGCTGCCAGAATTTAATCTTAAATTGCAGGATAAATCCCATGCCTATCTGCTGCTGCAGGCCATGAGTCTGGAAGAGGTCCTGCGCATTCAACCACAAATTGGCATCTATGCCGACGGCATATTCGATGGCGTGTTGCCCGTCGATTTAATCAACGGCAAAGTGTCGATCACTGGCGGGCAATTAGCCGCGCGCGCACCCGGCGGCCTCATCGCTATCTCAGGCAACCCCGCCGTTGAGCAGATGCGCCAATCCCAACCGTATCTAGACTTTGTCTTTTCAACGTTAGAACACTTACAATACAGCCAATTATCAAGCAGTTTTGATATGGACCAAGCTGGTGATGCTAAACTACTCGTCGAAGTAAAAGGCCGCGGTGAAGGGATTGAACGCCCTATCCACTTGAATTACTCCCACGAAGAGAACATGCTGCAATTATTTAGAAGTCTGCAAATTGGTAATGACTTGCAGGACAGAATCGAAAAATCAGTGAAGTAACAAGGAAACCTCAGTGAAGATAATTCAATTACAGCAAATTAGCATAGGTACCCGAAGCGCACTTATCGCATTGGTAGCCCTAGCCTCATTGCAGGGCTGTACGCCCACAGTAAAAATAGAACCGCCGGATAAACCTATCGTTATCAATCTCAATGTGAAAATTGAACATGAGATACGGATCAAAGTAGATAAGGAATTAGACCAACTCCTGTCAGACGATAAGCTGTTCTAATTAAATAAGAATTGAGGAATCACCATGAAATCAATCCGACTAAAAACAAAGTTATTATTGCTATTAACCCTCAGCGTCTTAAGCCTAAGCGCCTTTGCCATGTCACTTCAAGAAGCTAAATCACAGGGCTATTTAGGGGAACAAGCCAACGGCTACTTGGGATTAGTGCAAGCCAATCCCGAAGCCAAAGTCGTGATGGACGACGTAAATAACAAACGTCGCGCACACTACGAAACCATTGCCAAGAAGAACAAACTCTCCCCTGCCGACGTCGCTAAACTCGCCGGTGAAAAAGCCATAGCCGCCACAGATAAAGGCAACTATGTACAAGATGCCAAAGGCAAATGGATTAAAAAGTAGTCCGCTTTCTAAGGCTCTAGCGCGTAAAAACAAAACGAATAGATATAAACAAAACGCCTGCAGTAGCAGGCATTTTTATGGGTGGATTTGTCGATAACTGGATAGATGATTTACTTAACTAAAAGCTAACTGACGACAAAATAATTAATATTAATTTTCATTGCTTCCCCAGTCACTCGCCTTCCTATTTCTAGTAAGAAGCATCCCACATTAATACAACAATTTTTCATGCCTGTAATTTGCCCACATGACATAACCTAAAACAATACAACCTGATAGCAAAAGAAAAACTCTGGTATTTTCGGTGTCAGGGATAGCTTGAAAGACAGAGTTTAGCCATAACGGGAAAAATATTCCAATAGGGATAACAGTGACGATGAACAATGCAGAAATAAAGTAGCAAATAAGAATGTTGCCGATGCCGCGTGGTTTAGGCCATCCAAAGCGCAAATTCATAGATTTATGCAATTTAACCAAAAATGTAATCGTGGCTAGGTAGATTATGATTCCTACAATAAACAATATATCTATCATGTTCAATTTGGCTTATAACGCCGCTATCAATTGCGGCAAAAAGTGGAGTAAGTGAAGCGAACGTAACTTTTTGACGTCAATTACATAGCTTGGTTAGGCTTCCGTCACTTCTAGGATTACACTGGTCTGAATTTTTGGGTTCCAGTAAAGTCCTCCACCATATTTAAAGTGCTCCTTTACTGCACTCAGTGTTTCTGTATGAGACTCAAATATCGTGAACCTAGAGCCTAACTTTGTATAGTGCGCATGCGCGTTTACCTCATTAGACCAGTAAAAGCGCGTATGGTTAACTAACTGTAATAAAAGGAACTTATCAGCTTTTGTTTAGATATACCATCAGGAAAAACGCGCATGCGCGTTTTCCAAACCTATTATCTCAAGCTGTCAAAAAATAAGTTGTTGATAATAAATGCTATATACATCGAAAAGACCGAACACCCACAGATTTTTTGCTTTTAGCGCTGCACAGACAACACTAAAAAATCAAAGTAAAAACCGTTAAATGTAATCTCTAATCTTTCAAATCAACAGACTACGCAAATGCTAAAAGGTGCGCCATGGTGATTGGCGAGACGACCGTCCGCCCCATGGATGGGGCGGTCGAGCATCCACGGATGGACTAGCTGCGAGTCGCCGAGTAAATGCCATGGCAAACCGATCTATGTGGATCAAATGAGCTTATTATCAATAAGGAATAAATTCACTTTAAAATGCTTGCGATCTGTGTTCTTTTTAGCCTTTGCCTCGTCACTCTCCTTCTATTTGATAGAAAAAGCTGAGCCGAGTTTAGAGTAATAAGACTCACAAATTATCGTTGGGTAGCATTCGATAGAAAGGTGTTGAAGAGTCACGTGACTAATTTTAGATAAAAGCTTTCTTAGCAGAAAAGAGTACGGATAGCGCACTAATGCTATGGAGATTTAAGCGAATTATCGGCTAATAATAGATATCAAAAACCAATAATGACTATTGATCTACAACTACGCTATGCCGCAACCACGTGGCGCTGCGCACGTAGGGGGTGTAAGCGATTATGCATCACTTTGATGGTTTCAAACTGCACCATAGTTTTAGCACCGGATAAAACACATTCGGGCGATAATAACATCACTAAGGCCGATTGCAGGGTGTTTTCAACCACAAGCACGAGTGCCCTTTGCTTTTGGCATTTAAGTTCAAAGACTTTACCTACATCGCTATAAACACAGACATCACTGGTATCAAAAAACCATGATTTAGGCATTTGCGGTGTCAGCATAAAATGGGCTGCGGTGGCATTGAGCGCAATTTGAACAATAGCGGCATCGGACAAAGACAGGGTTTTAGGCAATCTATCGAGTAAGTTCATATAGAATTTGGCGTGCGCAATATTAAATTCCATGCTTGATAAGGCATCTGGAATGAGTAATTTTGCTTTATAAGACGTCAGAAATTCTATCTCGGAACCTAACGATACGCCTAATACACCATACGAATCGTTATATTTCCATTGCCAATCTTTTTGCGGCATTAATAACATAACGGTGACCCAATATTTGAACACTGGGACATAATAGTAGATATTTTATCCAATATCAAAATAAAAATAATAAAATACAAATTATTTAACAGTTACTTAGTCGTTCTATTGTAAGATCTTAACAGCGATCTAAGGATCATTTTAGATCGCTGTTAAAGAATAAGATCTTATTTTAGATCGTTATCTTAATCCTAAGATCATTATTTCAAGCGGTATGCATTCACTATTTCTTTAATTAACTTCGGACCTTGATAAATAAAACCCGAATAAATCTGAACCATAGTGGCGCCCGCATCGAATTTGGCTAAGGCATCTTCAGCGCTATTAATACCGCCCACACCGATGATCGGGATCTGCCCTTTCAAACAAATTGCCAATTGCTTAATCACTTTAGTAGACAGCTCAGTTAAAGGTTTGCCACTTAAGCCGCCGCTTTCATTGGCGTTGGCAAGACCGCTAACACCATCACGTGTTAAAGTAGTATTGGTCGCAATTGCGCCATCAAATTTGTTTTTAATCAAAGCTTGCGCGATATTTTCAATTTCTTCGATGGTTAAATCTGGAGCAATTTTAAGCGCGATGGGCACGTATTTTTTATGCTTTTCGGCCAGCTCAAGTTGCTTGGCTTTAATTGCGCTCAATAATTCATCTAATAGATCGCCATATTGTAGCGATCGTAATCCTGGGGTATTGGGTGATGAAATATTCACCGCAATATAAGCCGCATGGAGATAAACTTTATCCATGCAGATCAAATAATCGTCTTTACCTTGTTCTACTGGCGTGTCTTTATTTTTGCCAATATTAACGCCAACCATAATATCGGTCTTTTTAGCGATCAAATTTTTGACCAGATTATCGACACCCTTATTATTAAACCCCATGCGATTAATGATGCCTTTGGCAGGCTTTAATCTAAATAGACGGGGTAAATCGTTACCAGGCTGTGGTCTTGGGGTAACTGTACCCACTTCAATATGACCAAATCCTATCGCATGAAAGGCATCAATCGATTCGCCGTCCTTGTCCATACCGGCAGCGAGTCCCACTGGGTTAGGAAAGGTCAACCCCATAAAGCTGACAGGAGCGGGTGCAATCGTTTGTCCATATAGACACGTTAACCGGCTATTGGCGGTCATTTTTAAACTGCCTATAGCAAGATGGTGAGCTCGCTCAGGATCCATCTGAAACATGACTTTCTGTGCGATTTTATAAAACATGTACTTTCCTCGACCTAAAAAAAGCCCCGGCGATCGCCAGGGCTTCTGATTGTTATAATAAGTTTACTTTTGGCCTTCGCAATGAAGGATCAGAAGGTTAAGTTCACGTAGGGCGACAGAGAACTTAGCAAACTCATGGATTTGCGACGTTTTAAAGTCAGCTAGCATATGGAACCATCTTTCCAATAAGCCTTGATTTATCTCAATCCACTGAGAAATCACACTTTCGGCATCACAGGTTGCACTGCAGGTTCTTAAGACAACTGAACTTAATGCACGTTGTTGCCAATCTAACTCTTCCCTAAAGGCGGCACGAGCCAGTGCTTGCCAATGGTTCGCTACAGGTTGAGCGCTGATCTGTTCTAAGAACCAGTGCAGCTCAACGCGGGCGCCGAGTTTGAAGTAAGTTTCAGCCACTAATGCCACTGTCTTATCTTCTGTTTGCGCAATTTGGGCAATGTCTAAGGCAGAGAACAAGGTGCTCATGTTAGCCACAATGGTTGCCACAGCTTGTGGTACGTTTTCTTTGACCAAAGCATTGATCTCAGATTGGATACCCTTCGCTTCTTCTTCTACCAGATATAAATGAACATTATCTTTAATTTGTTCAAATACTGGTTTGAAGAAGGCAACGGTTTGTTCGATGCTCCAAGAGCGGTTACGGTGACGGAGGAACCAGCGGCTAGCACGACGCATATTGCGGCGTAACTGATGCAGCATTTCACCTTGAACCACAGCCGGAACTATGCCGTTTAAGTCAGTGATCGATTTAGTTAATTCAGCTAAACCAAATACTTCGCGAGCCATAGTGTAACAAATTGCCGCGTCGGCAACTGAGGCACCAGTCTCATCTTGCATACGTTGAACAAAATTCAAGCCCATGTCGTTGACGAGTTCATTGGCGAGTGAGGTCGCAATGATTTCGCCACGCAGTGGATGGGTTGCCATTTTGTCGCTGTATTTTTCCTGAAGTTTTTTCGGGAAATACGCGATAAGCAGTTGGCTTAACAGAGTATCTTCAGTGATTTCTGGCGTCACTAATTGCTCTTTCAGTACCATTTTCGCATAAGCAACCAATACTGATAGCTCTGGGCGCGTTAATGCACGACCACTGGCTAAACGTTCAGCTAGCTCATCGTCAGACGGTAAGAACTCTAACGCTCTGTCTAACTTGCCTTCTTTTTCCAGGTACTGGATAAAGCGGATCTGCTCTTTTAACTGCTCAGCACCGCGCACTTGAGTCACAGAGATAGTACGAGTTTGATCTTTACAGTCTTGTAGTACGATTTGGCCGACTTCTTCAGTCATTTCTTCCAGTAAACGGTTACGCTGCTTAAGCGTCAGTTCACCTTCAGTCACCATAGCGTTCAGCAAAATCTTGATGTTCACTTCGTTGTCTGAACAGTCCACACCACCAACGTTATCCACGAAGTCAGTGTTGATGCGACCGCCATTAGACGCATATTCAATACGACCTAACTGAGTACAACCTAAGTTACCGCCCTCGCCGACTATCTTAGCGCGCAGTTCGCCACCGTTGACACGTAGAGCATCGTTGGCACGATCGCCGACTTCAGCGTGGGTTTCACGTGAAGATTTCACATACGTACCGATACCGCCGTTCCAGATCAAATCCACTGGCATTTTCAACAGTTCTTTCATCAGCTCAGTTGGGGTCATAGAGGTTTTCTCTGTGGCCAACATTTGCTTCATCTCTGCCGATAATGGAATTGATTTAGATGAACGGAGGAAAATACCGCCACCTTTAGAAATCAACTTGCTGCTGTAGTCTTCCCAGCTTGAACGTGGCAGAGCGAATAAACGCGCCCGTTCATCATAACTTAATGCCGTATCCGGATTTGGATCGATAAAGATATGCATGTGGTTAAAGGCTGCAACCAGTTTAGTGTGCTTAGACAACAACATACCGTTACCGAATACGTCGCCCGCCATGTCACCTATACCTAAACAGGTAAAGTCTGTAGTTTGGCAATCAATACCGACTTCGCGGAAATGACGCTTAACCGATTCCCAGCCGCCTTTGGCCGTGATACCCATTTTCTTATGGTCATAACCGTTGCTGCCACCCGATGCGAATGCATCACCGAGCCAGAAGCGGTATTCGAGGGAAATCGAGTTCGCGATATCAGAGAAAGTCGCTGTGCCTTTATCGGCTGCTACCACTAAATAGGGGTCATCTTCATCGTGACGAACCACATCCAATGGATGGACGATTTCACCGTTCAAAATGTTATCGGTAATATCGAGCAATGCACGGATAAAGATGCGGTAACATTCTTGACCTTCGGTGAAGAAAGCTTCACGGCCGCCTTCAGTTGGCAATTGTTTACAAACAAAGCCACCTTTAGCACCCACAGGCACAATCACAGTGTTTTTCACTTGCTGTGCTTTTACCAAACCCAATACTTCGGTACGGAAGTCTTCACGACGATCTGACCAACGCAGACCACCACGAGCCACTTTACCGTAACGTAAATGCACACCTTCAACCCGTGGCGAATAAACGAATATTTCGAATTTCGGCAGTGGACGTGGCATTTCAGGGATCAGTGAAGGCATGAATTTAAACGAGATATAACTCTTAGATTCGCCTTTGGCATCCAGTTGGTAGAAGTTGGTACGCAGAGTGGCGTTAATCAAGTCTAAATAACGACGAATAATACGGTCATCATCTAAGCTAGACACTTCGTCTAAACGTAAATTGATCTGCTCCAAAAACTTGCCCAGGGTACGAGTTTTCAGTTTAGGGTTAAATTTACGGATGAACATCTTCACCAACAAATCAGCGATTTGTGGGTAACGACCGAAGGTTTCTTCAATATATGACTGACTGAAAGTCGCATCGATTTGACGCATGTATTTCGCATACGCGCGCAATACAGAGACTTCACGACCGGTTAAACCTGACGCCAGAATAATGCGGTTGAAGCCGTCATCTTCTAACTTCTTTTGCCACACTTGTGACAGTGCAGTTTGGAATCTGTCTTGGCTATCAGCGATGTTATCTGTGTTGACGACTTTAACTGTCATCAAGAAGTCTAAGATCCAGAAGGTAGAACCGTCTGAAGTCGTAACTTCATATGGACGCTCGTTGATCACGCGCAGACCAAAGTTTTCGAGCATTGGAAGCACATCAGAAAGATGAATAGGCTCATCTTTATGGAATAGCTTTAAACGCACTTTGTTGTCGTTCAGCGCCGCTTCCTGCGGTTGATAGAACAACATGCCGAGCTTGTGTTCATCATCCAGTGCTTCGAGCTGTTGCATGTCGACGACGGCAGAACTTGGCAATACGTCTTCTTTATAGCTTTGCTCAAACGCATTGAAATAACGCTTAGTCAGATGAGTGCCAGCTTCTTCGCCGAGTGCACTGTTAAGCGCAGTGCTTAACTTATCTTCCCACGAACGTGCCGCTTCTATTAAGTTGTTCTCTATGGCAGCCACATCTACATCCATATTATTGTTATCAACTTTGACTATGTAGTGAGTGCGGGCTAGCGTCGACTCGGAGAAATAAGTCGTAAACTCTACATCTTCTTTGCTGTTAAAGTGCTGGGCCAGAATACGTTGAGTATCTTGGCGGAGTTTAGTGTTGTAACGATCCTTAGAAACGTACACTAAACAGGATAAGAAACGGCCAAAGCCATCTTTGCGTACAAAGAGTTTCAGCTTGTCTCTGTCTTGCATTTCTAACACGCCATGGGCCATGTGCGATAAATCATCAACATTGGCTTGAATTAGCTCGTCACGAGGTAAATTCTCAAGGATGTTTAGCAGGGCTTTATAGTCGTGTGAACGTGGGGTCAAGCCTGAACGATCTAACACACGCTGCACTTTTTCATTCAGCAGTGGGATTTCACGTGGACTGCGGTTATACAGGTTTGACGCATATAAACCGATAAATCTATCTTCGCCAATCACATTGCCTTTCTTATCGAAACGCTTAATACCGATATAATCGACATAAGCTGGGCGATGCACGCGGCTCTTAGCGCTGCTCTTAGTGAGGATCAGTAAGCTGTGATCTAAGGCTTCTTTGCGGGCACTATCGGAGAAGCTAGATAACAACAAACCTTGCTCAGGTTGCGCTTTAGTGTGCTTGTTCATCAAACCTAAACTAGAGGCGATATTAGGCACTAACTCAACGTCACCTTCGACACGTTTCAAATCGTATTGACGGTAACCTAATAGCGTAAAGTGATGATTATTCAAGTAAGTCAGGAAGTTAATCGCTTCTTCTAACTCTTGCTTATCGCCCGGGAACGGACGTTTTGGCAATTCCTTGATCATCTCAGCCAACTTGGCAGACATGACTTCCCAGTCGTTGACTGATGAAGCGACATCGGCAAGCACAGACTGAATTTCGCGCTCTAATGCTTTGATATCAACCGTGCTGCTTTGACGGTCAATTTCAATCAAAAATACGGCGACATGCTCAGTGCTTTCAGGGCTCTGATTAAGATAAGTGACATTCGTCACACCACTTTCTGAACGCTCAATGGCCAGTGGAGTGTGCAACATCATGTGAGCAGTAATACCCATACGATTCAATGCCATACCAACTGAATCGACCAAGAATGGCATGTCAGGTTGGATAACTTCAATGATCGAGTGAGTAGATTGCCAGCCGTGTTTGGCTTGGCTAGGATTGAACACTCTCAGATGAGTGTTACCTTTTGGTGTTTTGTTCAGGGCGTTCCATAAACTGAGAACCGCACCGTATAAATCACTGTCATTACGCGCATTGAGATCGTCTTTCGACATGTGGGCATAAAGGCAGGTGGCGAACTGTTCAACTTGCTTGGCTTGTGAATTAGGGACTTTAGCGTGAATTAAACTAACTACATTTTCAAGTAGTACTGAAGGCATTGCATCTTTCAAGGCCATGTTGCTGTTTCCTTAAGCGTCTATGGCAGCGCTTTTTTCATTATTTGGATGCTTCGGCTTAACAATCGCAGATAAATTAATGTGATCTAGATCGTCGCGCGAAGTTTATTACTAAAACCGCTGTATTTCGAGGAAAATTTTAGTGGTACATCCTCTTGAAATCCAGTATTGGCGTAAACAAGGAATGACAAATGACCAAACAATCGATAAAGCAGACTAAGTATTCAAAAGTAAATGGGGAGCTTAGCTCCCCATTTGTAGACTCTACTTAGGTTGGCGCCAGAAAATGGCGGCCAATGCAGGTAGGATAATTATGGCACCGAGCATATTTACCACAAACATGAATGTTAACAATATTCCCATGTCCATTTGGAATTTAAGTGCCGAGAAGAACCAAGTACTGACACCAATCGCCAATGTAAGGCCCGTAAAGATCACCGCACTACCCCGTTCGACCAACGCCTCATAGTAAGCCTGTTGCACTGGCATACCATTTGATAGCTTAGACGACATAGTCGAGAGGATATAAATACCGTAATCCACACCAATACCAACCCCCAGTGCAATGACAGGTAAGGTACTGACAGCTAAGCCAATATCGAGCTGAGTCATCAAGGCTTGTGCCAGTGTCGACACGACATATAACGGAATAATGACCGCCACAGTGGCTTTAAAAGATTTAAAGCTGATTAAGCAGAGTACAAACACTGCACCATAGACGTATATCATCATAGGTAACTGTGCCTCAGCCACCGCTTCGTTAGTCGCTGCCATTACACCCACAGGACCCGACGCCAGTTTAAACTGCAACTTCTCGTTGTCCATTTTCGCGGCGACGGCTTTGACCTTAGCGACCACAGTTTCTATGGTTTCGGCCTTGTGATCTTTCATAAACAGATACACAGGCATGACAGAACAATCGCCATTTAATAAACCTGAAGTCGTGGGAATTTGGCCAATAGCCTGTACTAAGCTCGCCGTTGTACGCGGCAACACTTCCCATCTTGGATTACCTTCGTTGAAGCCTGCATTCACTTTTTTAGCGACTGACGCCAAACTCACAGTCGACTCCACCCCAGGGGTATTGCGCACTAACCACTCAAACTGATCAATTTGAGTGAGCACATCGTGGTAAGTACAGGCTTCAGGTGCTGCCTCAACAATCACAGTCATCACATCTGTGGTGATAGAGAAATGATCTGTGATGAAGAAGGTATCGAGGTTATAACGCGAATCTTGATGTAACGCTGGCGCGCCGCCCTGTAAGTCACCAATCTTCATCTGATTGGCTTGTTGCAAACCCACAAAATACAACACCACAGTGGCAATAATGACTACCACAGCATATTTAGGCGTTGCAAAACGCGCCATGAAGCGCCAAATAGCCTCAGTTCGCACTTCTTCAGCGGTCGGTTCTGCGTGTTTATTGACTTTGATTTCAGTAAAAGAAATCACCAAAGGCAACAGGATAAGGTTAGTGAAAATGATCACGCCCACACCGAGCGAGGCAGAAATCGCCAGCTCGCGAATAATCCCAATATCGATAAATAACAGGGTAATAAAACCAACAGTATCGGACAGTAATGCCACACCACCCGGCACTAATAAACTACGAAATGCCGACGCCGAAGCCGCTTTTGTCGTTTGCCCGTCAAGCACTCGGCGCCGTACAGCATTGATGATCTGCACCCCGTGGCTCACACCGATGGCGAAGACTAAAAACGGTACCAAAATCGACATAGGATCGAGACCGAAACCTATCACAGTCAATAAACCAAGCTGCCAGACCACAGCCGTTAAACTGCAGACCAGTGGCAGCATGGTCAAGATGATGGATTTAGAAAAGAGGTAAACCATGATGGCGGTGACCAAAATCGCGATCACGAAGAACAGCAATACCCCCTTAGCACCATCAGCCACATCCCCCGCCATTTTGGCGAAACCTATGATGTGAATTTTAACCTTATCGGTTTCGAACTTGCCCCTAAGCTCTTTTTCTAATTGTGCAGCAAAAGCAATAGTATCAAGCGGTTTACCCGTCTGTGGATCAAAATCCATTAATTGAGCCGACACCATAGCCGCACTGTAATCGTTAGCAATTAATCGGCCGACAATCCCTGCTTTTTCAATATTATCGCGAACCGTTTCTAACCCAGACACTGAAGTTGAAAAATCCGCTGGAATAACAGGCCCGCCAGCAAAACCATCCTCAACGACTTCAGTAAAACGAGTGGAAGGCGAAAAAATTGATTTCACCTGCGCACGGTCAACCCCTGAAATAAAAAACAGCTGATCATGCACATTTTTTAAGGTATCAAAATAGTTAGCATTAAAAATATTACCGCTGGTATCCTCAACCGCCACCATGATGCTGTTGGCACCACCAAAATCTTTTTGGTGTTTCAGGTAGGTCTGCATATAACTGTGCTGCAGTGGAATATTTTTGATAAAAGCCGCATCCATTTTGAGTTGACTGGCCTGATAGCCAAAAAACAACGTCAAAAACACAAAAATGCCGACGACCCATGCGCGATTGCGAAACAAAAATGACTCAAATCCGTTGACCAGTTTTTCTAACATCTTCTCGGCCCTGTTATTTATTGTAGTTTTAAAATTTTATGGCTTAAGAATAAACAGCCCTTGGCTGCCGGATAACCACATATTCCCTTGATTATCCTTCGCAATAGACACTAAGTTTTCCCCTTGGCGACGAGTCACGATACTGCTAGTGTCGTCCTCATTTAGCTTGATCACTATCCCCGCATTTCCCACTAAATATAGCGCGTCGTCAGAAACAACCATGGCACCGTTGATTGAGGATTGCACAGGCAGTTCTATTTGATTCCATTGGCTTAAACTCACATCAGCTTTGAATATATGACCGCGAAGGCCCATCACATACACAGCATTTTTCGTTTCTACGGCGTTAAACATAGAACCATCGTAATCAAAATTGGTACGCGTAAATGTTTTACCTTGATCGCCAGAAACAGCGACTAAGCCCAGCTCGCCAACCAATAATAAACGTCCATCGGTTAAGGTTAAAATACGATTAAAGTGCGGCAATAATGAAGCGCGCGCACTCAAATAGGCCGATTGATCGCTGCCTTTTAACTCCGCCAAATAAGCCACATCTTCTTCTGCTAAGAGCTCCTCATGGAACTCCTCGCGCCACTGGGCACCGCCATCGTTGGTGCGATAAAACAAACCGTAAGCACCAATGGCAATACCATTGTTTTCGTCTAAAAACACCACATCGAGGAATGGTTTTTCAATCTCGGGCGAATGCATCTGCTGCTGCCAAGTTTGGCCACCATCCTGAGTCTGTAAAATGGTTGCATCATGACCTACAGCCCAACCGCGTTTTTCATTGAGAAAAAAGACTTTGGTCAGCTGTGAACTCACGGGCGTTGCTACTTGATGCCAACTGCCGTCATACACCAGAGCATGACCACGTTCACCCACAGCCACTAAACCAGCACCTACGTTGGCAATATCTAAAATCAAAGATGAAGCAGCAAGAGGTTGAACTTGAGAAAAAATCGGATCAGAGGGCGTTGCAGATAACGTAGAAGGAAAAAAAGCGCCACCGAAACTTAATACAGCGACACACTGAAGGATGCGAAACGACATACAAACTTCCTTAAACTAATGAGGGGCGCTAAGCGCCCCTTTGTACTTGGCCTATTAACGGATACCCTCACGACGCAATGCATCGGGGGTAAAGTTAGCTTCAGTCAGTTTGGCATCGAAGTTATACATGCCACTTTGGTTGTCTAAGCCCATGGCGAGATAACGACGGGATTGCAAATCATGGAAGACTTCCAAAGTATCCCACTGTGCAGGTACTTCGTAGTAATTCAAGCCATGTGCAACGGCCACACGATACAACTGATCACGGTTGTCGTAGAGATCGGCGATTGACACTTGCCATGAATCTTCATCAAGGTACATATCGCGCACTTTATAAATGTGGCGCATACCGTCTTTCAGCGTCGCCCTCACTTGCCATACGCGGTGTTTTTCCCAACGAACGTACTCAGGATTCACATGACCAGGTTTCAATATTTGGTCATATTTCAGCTTATCCGAATGCAGTTTGTAATCGTTGTACGGGATATAAATTTCTTTTTTGCCAACCAGTTCCCAGTTGTAACGCACTGGGGAGCCGTTAAACATATCGAAATCATCTGTCGTACGCAGACCATCTGACACTGTACCCGGTGTATCAAAAGCCACGTTCGGCGCTTTACGGACTCGACGTTGACCTGTGTTATAGGTCCAAGCTTGGCGGGGAAGCGCCTCTTGATCCATGGTTTCTTTAACCAATAAGGCTGTACCTGCTAAACGTGCAGGCTGAGTCACCACTTGCTTAAAGTAGAACAGCGTATTGCTGGCTTTAAGCTGATCTAAGGTAATTTCTGGACGAGAATATTCGAAGCGAATTTCCTCAGCCGTTTCGACTAAGCTATAGCTACCATCGGCTGTCGGTGCAGCTTGGCTACGGGAAGTTTCGATATCGATACCACGAAAACGCAAAATGTGGTTCCAAATTGCTTCTAAACCATTTGCAGGGATCGGGAATGGAATACCAATAGCCGCGCCAGAAATACCATTGCCCTGTGCAATCAGTTCAGCACGAGTCGCGTTAACTTTAGTCGCATCGTAAACGAACTGTGGTACAGAGGCGCTACGGCGAGTCTTGTACACATTCATCTTGTAGGTATCAGGATAAAGTTCGAACAACTTCATCTGACCAGGCGTTAAAAAATCTTTATATTGCGCTTTGTTAGCATTGGTAATAGTAAATTCAATCTTATCCTCAGGGAAAGGATCTGGGTGATGCATCCCTTTGGTATAACCCGCCACAGGCTGAGTGATACCACCATCCCACGCAGGAATAGAACCATCAGCATTACCTGCTTTTTCAGCACCTAAAGGGGTAAGTTCATTGCCAAGTTTTGCCGCATCAGCTTCTGATATCTTAGCCATAGCGACTGGCGCTGCGAAAGCCAGCATGACTGCACTCGCCAATATCGTCAGTTTCTTCATTGTTTGAGTCCTTTTAGATCGAATACTTGATATTGAATGAAACATAATCACGATCTGCCATCGCATTCGTCGTACCGACACCGCCAAAGAAATTGTTATAGGAGATATCTGCACCCCAACGGTTTTGATAGTCGAAGTTAACGCCTAGCGCGACAGACTTACGTCCTTCCGTGAACAGGAACATAGGATCAGGTGTAATACCATCAACGTCATGGGAGAAAATCACCCGTGGAGACATATTGACCCCAGCAAATACGTTGTTGAAATCCGCCTTTCCAACTAAACGATATCCCCAAGCAAAGTCGGTTGGGAACGGGTTAGTTTCAGGACCATTGTGCAAGGCTTGAATGATGCCGGGCATATCTGGGTTGCCGCCAGAACGTGACGTACCAGGACCATTGAGACGTAGCTCATCAAAACCTGGCATATCATGGATCCACACGCCACCCACTTCGGCCAACATAGTCAAGTTATCTAAACCTAACGTTGGACCAAATAAATGGGTGAAAGTCATCTGCGCCTGAGTGGTATCAAGACGGATAAAGCCATCCACGGTTTCACCCGGCTTAACATCTTTAATCTGTGAAATACCATCGAGATCTGGACGAAGACCAGCGTTAGCTAACTGCTGTGGCATACCGGCAAACAATAATTCTACGTCATCGATTTGCAGTGGTTCATCCTGACGATGGGCAATTTCAGCCGCGACAGAGGTATCACCAACCAAGGTATTGAAACTGAAACCGTAAAGCTTGATATCTTCTGGATAAACGATTTGCGCCTTAGAGAAACTCTTCAAATTGAGCAACAATTCACGATCAATGTTACCCGAGTTTTGACCTATGGTCGCCAGATCAGACAAAAGTGCACCCGTGCTAAAATCGGCGGCTGTACCACTGATAAGAGGACGACGGCTATGGTAATTCATGAAATAAAAACCAAATTCGGTTTCACCCAGTGAAGGCGCGTAATAACCCAGCTTAATACCATATTGGCCATCATTGCTTGGCTCTGCCTCATCCTGCACTAGCGTCACTTTTGTTGGGTAAGCTAAGGCCATAGAAACCAATTGCTGTGTCGGAATAGATTGGCCGCTGGCAATCATGCCCGCTAAACGCTCGTATTCTTGCATCACAAAGTCTAAATTGATGTCAGGGTTAGCATTAAACCCAAGCTGAGCGTTTTGAGCGTAACCACCGAAACCCGCAAAATCGTTAGTCGCAAAAATAGAACCCGGTGTTGGAACCCAAATAGGTTGCCAATCATATTGATAGAATGCTTCTACCGTTAATGAATCCGTCAAACCAAGGGAAGCCCACACCATGCCTTGAGGTCTGAACGCTTCTTTTAGTTCAGCGCCTGGCGCATTAAGTATGTTCAAGTCAACGGCGTTGATTTCACTGATCCCATGGGCAATCAGTGTACTTTCACCCCATGACACCACTTGATTACCTACACGAATAGATAATGGATTAGCGCCATCGTTGAGGTCAAAGTTGCCATACACAAACGCATCGAGTAAGCGAATATCTTTACATTGAACTTCTGAAGCACGATTATCTTCGCAAGGGTCAAACTCTTTGCCCGTTATCGGATCATTAAAATCATAATTACCATCATTGAGTTTACGATCATAGAAATACATACCACGGGCGAATAAACCATAGTTTTTGTATTTCAATGACAATTCATGCAAACCTTTAACGATTTCGGACGTAGTATCGCCTTGAGAATAAAGTAAATTACTTAAGTCATTGTTACTGGAATACGATCCGGGCTGGGCCCAAATCTCAGCAGAAGTGTATTTAGTATTGCCAAATGCGCTGTAATTAGACCAATCGAATTGGGGTTGATTAACCTTACCAATTTGACCTTCCCAATCGCGCTCCCCTACACGCCAGCTCGCACCAGCAGTCCAAGTTGAGTCAAATGTGCCCTCAACCTCTCCCCAATTAAAAGATACTGCATTAACGCTTGGGATCATTAACAAACTCAATGCCGACGCCACCCCCAAAGCAAGCGCCGATTTGTTAAAACTATTTTTAACAATTTTCATTTTAGCTCTCCGTACCCTGCTGGATTCTTTGTTTTAGGAATTACAACCAACATCTTGTTAGCTCACAGGTAACATCATTGTTACAGCAATTAATCCCCTTGAGCAAGGCGCAGTTAGAGAAAATTTTCTAAAGAATTAAGCATGTAGGTACATTTGTACCGTTAACTAAAAAGGAGAGATTTAAATTAGCGAAAAGCGGAATAGGAATGAAACATAAAAACACATTAAAAAATCATATAATTCATTAACATATTTAAAAATAAAATATCACAAAGCGAGCTTAGTAATCAGCCGACCGTTTAAAGTAATTGCTCTAAGTAAAGATAAACAAATTAAGACTAAACTCGATTTAATGAAACAAATTGTCCCTTGTCATCTAAAACCAATTTGAAATAGCCTTGAATGCCATTTTCGGTTAAAAAACGCCTAAAATGACGGCCATTAATCCACAAAATCCGCCCTTGAGTTTCACGAACCTCGACTTTATCGGCAAGCCCTTGATAATAAGGTAAGAAATCTCGATAGCTGATCGATAGTTTGAAATACAGTTCCATAATATCAGGGCAGCACAGACTGCTGCCCTCCTCCAACAAACTGCTATTTTGCCAATGCTTTAGAGACTTTTTCGTACATATCCTTAGATAAGTCAGGCAAAGCCAAAAGTTGCCCTAAACAGGCTTTTATCAAAGTTTGGCGGCCTAAGTCGAATTTATGATACTGGATCAATGGCGTCACCATACGGGCCGCAACCTGCGGATTGAGCTTATTAAGGGTCATTAAGCATTCGGTTAAGAAAGCATAACCCTTACCGTCTCTACGGTGGAATTGATAAATATTACCGGCAGCAAAACTGCCCACTAAAGCACGCACTCGGTTTGGATTGCTCATACTAAAACACTTGTGTTGCTGCAACTGACGCAAACACTCAATCACATCATCTGCATCACGGGTCGCTTGCAACATAAACCATTTATCCATCACCAATGGTGTATCCTGCCAACGTAGCTCAAATGTCGTCATCAGTTCATCACGACAAGGTAAATTCCCAACATTGGCTGCCGTCAACGCACCAAGAGAATCCGTCATATTACTGGCGTTATCGAACTGAGAAATCACTAACCCCTCAGCCTCATCCGACACCCGAGCTAACCAAGTTAAACACTGATTTTTAAGGGCTCTTGCCTGCGTACTCTCTACTGCGACTAAAGAACGATATAGCGCAATCAATTCATCTTCACTATGTGAAGCGAGCTCTATTAGTACAAATTCACGTGCTAAAGCTAACGCATCTAGATCAACATTCTCTGTTTGCTCAATCAAAGCCGAAGCCGTAGGTATCGCTAATATTTCGGCAATCAATGCCGGATCAAGCTCAGTGTCTAACAACACACCTTTAAAACTATCGCGCACACGGGGATCGAGAGCCATAGCTTGTTGCTGTTGTAAACTCGCCACATTTTGCCAAATAGCTTGGCTCACTAAGGTCACAGAAGCTTCCCAACGCGCCACTTCGCTGCTAGCAAAACGCATCAAGTGAACGAGTTGATCCACATTGAATCGATATTGTAATTTGACGGGAGCGGAAAAGTTTTGCAGTAACGAAGCGACGGGTTTATGAGTGAGTCCATCAAAGCTAAACACTTGTTCAGTTTGAGTAAAATCGAGAATCTCATTCACTAAAGAATGGCCCTTCGCATCTAAGAGCTCTAAGCTAAACGGAATATGCAGCGGTGATGCACAGTTCACTAGACTTTGTTTAAGGGTCAATTGATAAACGCCCGTTTGCGCATCAAAACTGTCCATCGCAGTCACAATCGGCGTACCGGCTTGGCTATACCATAAACGGAATTGGGTTAAATCCACTCCGCTGGCATCTTCCATTGCCGCCACAAAATCATCACAGGTGACAGCTTGGCCGTCGTGGCGTTTAAAATACAGTTTCATTCCCGCCTGAAACTTTTCTTCGCCGAGCAAAGTGTGCATCATGCGGATGACTTCAGCGCCCTTGTTATACACAGTCACAGTGTAGAAATTATTCATCTCAATGACAGATTCTGGACGAATAGGATGGGACATAGGGCCAGAATCTTCTGCAAATTGCTGATTTTTGATCACTTTAATTGCGTGAATTCGATTCACAGCACGAGAGCCTAAATCTGAGCTAAATTCTTGATCGCGAAAAACCGTTAAGCCTTCTTTTAAACTTAATTGGAACCAATCGCGGCACGTTACGCGGTTTCCTGTCCAATTATGAAAATACTCATGGCCTACAACCGATTCAATGCCGTGATAATCCTCGTCGGTGGCCGTTAAGGTATCTGCAAGCACATATTTAGTGTTAAAGATATTTAAGCCTTTGTTTTCCATCGCACCCATATTGAAAAAGTCGACGGCCACTATCATGTAAATATCTAAATCATACTCAAGATTAAAACGGCTCTCATCCCATGCCATGGATTTCTTAAGTGATGCCATCGCATGGTGTGCTTTATGTAAATTACCTTTATCAACGAACACTTGCAGGATCACTTTACGGCGACTGCGAGTAATGAACTCATCTTGCAATAGATCAAAATCGCCAGCGACTAAGGCAAATAAATACGCTGGTTTTGGAAATGGATCTTGCCAGCAAACATAATGGCGTCCACCATCTAACTCACCTTGATCAATCAAATTACCGTTACTCAGTAAAAACGGGAATGCGGCGCTATCGGCTTCGATACGAACTGTGTATTTAGCTAATACATCAGGGCGATCAAGGAAATAAGTGATACGTCGAAAGCCCTCTGCCTCGCATTGCGTGCAGTAGGCACCATCGGACATATAGAGCCCTTCAAGGCTCGAATTAGCTTCAGGATCAAGCTTAGTGGTAATGTTCAGTTCAAACTCATCAAGCTCAGTTTCTAGAACTAATTGACCCGCACTAACATGGTAAGGCACAGCATCACCATTAACTGTCAGTGAAACAACGGTCAAATCTTCGCCATCCAACACTAAGGCTTGTGCATGTTTTGAAGTGCGTTTTATACGACTGATCGCCTGCACTTGGGTTTCATTGCCAGCCAAATTAAAAGCTAAATCGATAGTCTCTATCGTAAAAAGTGGCGCTTGATAATCTTTTAAGTATTTTGCTTGAGCTTGTGTCATTTCGATCCCTTTAACGCTGATCTAAATAAGAAAAAACGCGCCATAAGCGCGTTTTGATATCGGATAAATCGACTCGACTAGCGCCTACTTAGCACTAGTTTTAGCCATTTTTTGCACATCAGCCATATCTAAGGTGATATAAGCGGTTTCGTCTAAAAATGCATCTGGCAATTCAGCGTCGTCTTTAATGTCTTCCATTGATTTAACCGGTGCTAAACCATTGGCGACTCGACGCTCGTTTGTTCTGTCGAGGACTTTTTTCTCATCGGCTTCGCGGGAAGCAATACGCTCACTTTCAACCAGAGACACAGTTTTCTCTTTGTGATGCTTTTTAAAGTCGGCAATATCTTGATTGATATAGGCAAACTCTACGCTGTTTTTTATACGGTTAAGGTGCTTAGATTCAAGGCCAGTCACTAACTCAGGCGTAACATCATTAAGCGTGCCATATTGCGCCATAGGCACTTTATCCCAAGGTAAAGCATTTTTCTCTTCAGCTTCACCGTACTCGCCCGGCTCCAACGCACTTGGGTAAGCAATGTTGGGGGTCACACCTTTAATCTGTGTACTACCACCATTAATACGGTAGAACTTTTGAATCGTATACTGCACATGGCCAATTGGCTTCTCATACATGTCGTAGATACGGCCTAGGCTCTTATGCTGCTGTACTGTGCCTTTCCCAAAACTCGACTCACCGACGATCAGTGCACGGTCATAATCTTGCAATGCGGCAGCAAAAATTTCAGAGGCTGAAGCACTGTAACGGTCAACCATCACAGTCAATGGTCCTGCATAACTGGTTTTACCGTCGTTATCACGATGCGCAGACACTCGTCCATCGGCATCACGAATTTGCACTACAGGGCCCATATCGATAAAGAGTCCCGTCAGTAGCACGGCTTCCGTTAATGCACCCCCACCGTTACCTCTAAGGTCGATGACTATGCCTTCTACTTTGGCGTCGTTTAACTTCACGAGCTCTTTTTCAACGTCCTGCGACAAATTCATATAAAAACCAGGAATTTGGATCACGCCGACTTTGCGATTAGCATACTCACCGTCTTTAGGTTCAATCACCTTAGAGGTTGCAGCTCTGTCTTCAAGACGAATTTTGTCGCGAACTAAGGTAACGTCGAATGGCTTCGCATTCGAACCGCCTTTCTTCGGTAAAATTTGCAGAACAACTTTACTGCCCTTAGGCCCTTTGATCAGGTCGACCACGTCGTCTAAACGCCAGCCGATTACATCAACAATTTCACCGCCTTCTTGACCGACGCCGACAATCTTGTCTTCCGGCGACAGTTTTTCACTGCCCGCAGCAGGGCCGCCAGTAATTAAACTTTTAATGACAGTGTAATCGTCTTCAAGTTGCAGTTGAGCACCAATGCCTTCAAGGCTCAAGTTCATTTCCATTTGGAAACGTTCAGCATTGCGTGGTGAAAGGTAACTTGTATGTGGCTCAATGCTACGGGAGAAGGCATTCATCACGCCTTGGAACACGTCTTCACTGTTAGTTTGAATCAACCGTTTAATGGCGTTGTTGTAACGCTTTTGGAGGATATCAACAATCTCAGGCCATTGCTTACCTGTGAGTTTAAGATTTAGTGCATCGTATTTAACACGTTGACGCCATAACTCATTAATTTCTGTCTGGTCTTTTGGCCATGCGGCCTCATCGCGGTCGTACTCATAGGCATCACCGGGCGCAGAAAAATCCATCTCTTTGTCTAATAGAGATAAAGCATAGACAAAGCCTTCATAGCGGCGCTTTTGGACGATATCAAACATTTTATAGGCAGGCTCAAGTTCACCAGAACTAAGCATGTCATCGAATTGGGTTGCATAAGGTTTAAAACTATCGACATCCGCTTGGGTTAACACATTGCGGCGATAGTCCAACTGCTGCAGATAACGATCGAAAATTTGCGCAGAAAAGGCGTCATCGAGATTGAATCTATGATAGTGCGAACGAGTGTATAAGTCCGTAACCCTTTTGCTCGCAACCTTATGTTGCGCTTCCTGCTTGAGAGTGGGTAACTCGCTGATTTGAATCGTGGGTGGTACGGCCCAAGCCGAGAATCCGACAAAAACAGTGGCGATCGAGGTAGCCAAAGTGAGTTTTCGCATCAACAAGTTACTCCGTTTTAATAAATGATTACAGCAGGATATGTTCTGCTCTAACTTTAATCGTTAGGCCACTATCAAGCTGAACATGAATATCTTCCTTGTTAATGTCAGTAATCACACCGGCTACGGGTGTCATACCTAATTTAACATTGACGCGTTGTTTTTTCGTTAAATCAGTCAATTGTGCTTGAACATAATTGACGACTGGCGCTGCAGCTTTTGGTGCAGGCTTAGCAGGACGCTCAGTTTTAGGACGCTGAGGAACGGCCACCTTTTTAGGTGCTTTCTTCGCCGCAGGCTTAGGTGCAAGTGCTGCACGTTTCGCTTTGGCCTTATCCTGACTCTCTTTCAACATGGCTTGAGCATGATCAATGTGCTCTTGCTCTAACTCGCCGCAAGGTTCGCCATCCAGGTTTACGCGTTGTGCGCCCGCTTTAACGCACTTTAAATAGCGCCAGCTGCTGGTGTAACGTCTCAAGGCAACTCTGAGCTGAGTTTTACTGACTTTAGAATCATCAGCCAACCTTTCAGCCAAATCTTGAAACAATCCGATTTTTAATGGCTTAGTTTCACCTTCAGCAATAAAGCACAAAGGAAATGTTTCATACAAATACGCCAAAATTGCATTGGTGTCGGTCAACTTTTCTGTTGATTCCATCATTACTTCCACAGTCAAAAAGGGACATCGATTCGAGGTGATATATATCAGCTTCTTACATGTCGTTTATCTTCGTTAAACTCAATATTGAGTCAACGTACAAATTAGCATCCTAGCCGCGTTTACTAAAGTTAAAAAATATACCTTAACAAATTTTGTCAGCTCAAAACACTAAGCTTATTCATTGCATGCCAATCAAACCAGCTTAATGCGTGCAGGCGCATATTATAAGGCGCACGCCACCGATTGCGACTATGAATTATGCGTTATTGTACGCAAATTAATCAAATAGGCAGTTTTCAAAACTTTTAACCAGTAATTCCAGCCCCTTTTGGTCTTCTTCATCGAAACGATCGAAGATAGGACTGTCAATATCGAGCACGGCAACCACGTTACCTTGCGCACGAACTGGCACAACGATTTCAGAATTACTGGCAGAATCACAGGCAATATGACCATCAAATTGATGGACATCAGCCACTCGCTGAGTTTGATTAGTGAATGCTGCTGTACCACACACACCTTTTCCTAACGGAATGCGTGTACAAGCCACTTTACCTTGAAACGGGCCAAGTACCAGTTGTTCGCCACGCATGACGTAGAATCCCACCCAGTTCAGCTCAGTTAAATTATCATTGAGCAAGGCTGAAAAATTCGCCATCGCCGCAACAAGGTCATCTTCCCCTTCCAACAAGGCCAAGGCTTGACGGTTAAGTGACTCATAAAATTTCGATTTCATTACATTTCCTAACAATTTTATTCTGCTGCTTCGGTCTTTTTAGCCGCTTTTTTCGCTGCAGGCGGATTCGTTGGCGTACTATTAACCTGAACGGCGCCTTTAAGCAAGTTCGTCAGCTCATCTTTATTGTTAGCAAAATAGAATGCGAGCTTTTCGCCCACACTTTCATCTATACCCAAATCAGCTTTTTGAATGAAGGGGATAAGGTTATCGGCGATATCGAGCATCTTATCGTAGGCATCAGCCTCCTTCTTAGATGTGAATGTCATCTTTTCAACCCCTTCTCTGACCACGACAAACTGTGTTATTACTGCCATGACTGCCCTCGCACTGTTTTTATATACAGTAACTAGAGTGACATAGATTGAACTTGTGATGCAAGTGTTCTGATTAATCTGATATTATTAGCGTACTTTCGTTGCCAAGATTATAAAGCGCTAGACGTGGCTTAACAGCTAACTAGCACGACACTTTGCACCGATCTCGCTGTTATTACTCCTATTAGGCTAATATATATTTTTATATGCATGAAAACGCAGCAGAAAATTCAGTAACCCTATGCCGCTCCTGCGATTTAGCAGTCCGCAAACGTGCCTTGCCTAGCGGCGTTAGAGCAATCTGTCCTCGTTGCAGCACTGCACTTTATGACACGCCATACTGCTCTGTGAATGGTATGTTAGCCCTATGTATTTCGGCATTAGTGTTTTATTTCCCTGCTAATTTTTTACCCGTACTCGAGATCCACTTTTTCGGCAGTATTCGTACTACCACGGTTTTCCAAGGGGCATTTGCAGTATTTGACCAAGGCTATTGGGTTGTAGGTGTAGCCGTACTTGCCGCCGCGGTGATAGGCCCTGGCTTATTACTGTTATCGATATTGACACAGATTTTAATTGTGAAATGGGGATTGAGTAGCCTTTTTTGGCGTAACTCATTGAAGCAGTTGTTAAAATTTCATGGCGTCTTATCGCAGCTCACTATGCTGGAAATTTATGTGATCAGCTTCTTAGTTTCATCATTTCAGCTATCTGATTTTTCGGACATTTATTTTGGTATGGGCACATTTTGCTTCACTATGCTGTTTCTCGTGACCTTGTTTCTACAAAGAGAATACGACTTAGAACATATGTGGACGTTATTGGAAGGTCATAGCTGATATGAAACAACAAGGTAAAGATATCGGCCTATGTCTCTGTAAAGTGTGTCGCCAACTCAACAGCAGTGAACTCACGCACTGTCAGCGCTGTGAAACTGAGTTGCACGTCAGAGACTATTCCAGCCTGCAAAAAAGTTGGGCTTTGTTGATTACCGCTGCCATCTTGCTGGTGCCAGCCAACATTTACCCTATCACTATGCTGACCAACCAAGGCCAAGTGCGGCACGACACGATTTTTTCGGGCATTTTGCATTTAGTGCATTCAGATATGCTGCCTATTGCCATCATAGTGTTTACCGCCAGTATTTTAGTACCATGGATTAAAATCATCGGCTTATCCATTTATCTGTGTGCGATCAGCTTTGACATTCCGATTTCAAAAAAGAAATTGATGGTGGGTTTTCACATCATCGAATGGATTGGCCGCTGGTCAATGCTCGATTTATTTGTCATCTCAATCACAGTGGCATTAGTGAACATGGGACAATTACTCGACGCGAAACCCGCGCCTGCGGCTACCGCATTTGCCTTGGTTATTCTGTTAACTCAGTTAGCCGCAAAAGTTTTAGACACTCGTTTACTCTGGGATCGATTGGAACCTCAAGATGACACAAATTGAATCGCCGAAAGTTGTAAAGAAAAAACTCTTTTCGCCCATTTGGCTGCTTCCTATTGTCGCGTTGGCATTAGGTGCTTGGCTGGGCATTAAGAGCATTAAAGAATCGGGGGTTGAAATTCAAATTCACTTTCCGAGCGCCACTGGGATTGATGTGGGTAAAACCTTAGTCAAATACCAAGGTTTGACTGTCGGTAAAGTTAAAGACATTGGCATAGATGAAGATCTCAAAGGCGTGAACGTCAAGGTCATGATGGACTACCGCGCTAAGCCATTCTTGAATAAAGAAACCCTCTTCTGGCTTGTCACACCTAAAGCAAGTATTACAGGTGTTGAAGGCTTAGATGCGCTGTTTTCGGGTAACTATATTGCCATCCAACCTGGGAAAGGTAATGCCTCGACCTTTTTTGAAGCAGAACGCCAACCGCCGCCGATGCAAATCGGCTCAGAAGGTGTGATGGTCGAATTGACCTCCGATAAACTGGGTTCGCTCGATGTTGGCTCGCCAATATTTTTCCGCCAAATCCCCGTGGGTAGCGTGGTCAGCTATCGTTTAGATGGCAATCAAAGGGTCATTATCAGCGCTTTCATTCAAGAGCAATATGCGCGGTTAGTGAAGAAAAATTCTCACTTTTGGAATGTTTCTGGCGTCAAAATTGATGCTTCACTAACTGGGGTTAAAGTCAGTTCAGAGAGTTTGGCGTCCATTCTGGCTGGCGGCGTGAGTTTCAGCTCTGACGATAAAGCAGACATAGCTAAAAACGGTGACGTTTTTTCGCTTTATGATTCAGAAACCACCGCCCTTGGCGGCATAGAAATAAACCTAACCATGGCTGACGCTAACGGTGTCGACAAAGGTACCCGCATCGTTTATCGCGGCATGAGCATTGGCAGTATTTTAAGTAAACAACTCACGTCCAATGGTGTTACAGCCGTGGCTAAATTTGAACCTCAATACGGTTCACTGTTAACTAACGACGGCGTGTTTTGGCTTGAAGGTGCTGATATTTCCCTCTCAGGCATTAAGAATCCAGAACGCTTACTGACAGGTAGCGTGATCAACTTCCTGCCAGGCATCAACACCAAAAGCGCGATACCAAGCAGCTTTGCCTTACAATCAAAGGCACCTGATTTACTGCAATCAAAGAAGCGTTTCTTGACCTTAACCTCAGCCGAAAACATGGGCATTTCAGCGGGCGCTCAAGTTCGCTTCAAGCAAATCCCCATTGGTTCCGTGCTTGCAGTTAAGTTAACCAAAGATTTATCGGCGGTGGAATACCAACTCGAGCTACAACCTGAGTTTGCCAGTCTAATACGCAGCGACAGCTATTTTGTGCCTGAGTCGGCATTAACGGTAAACGCATCGTTAGACGGGGTCTCAGTCAAAGCAAGGGATTTTACAACGCTCACTCAAGGTGCAGTTAGCTTGATCCAAGGTCACAGCGACACACCTTTAGCTGCTAACAGCGCTCTGACCCTCTTTAGCTCTGTGGATGCCGCGACAGCTTTTTATGATCGTCAGCAGCAAGTGCATTTAACATTAATCAGTCAAGATGGCGCCGATGTCAGCCAAGGCTCACCGATTTATTATAAAAAAATGCAAATTGGCACAGTTGACTCAGTGAACTGGCAAAGCAAAACCGAAGACTTTGCTATCAAGCTCGCTATCGACAAACAGTTTCAACCCTTGCTGAAAAAGCCAAAAGTATTCTGGCGTAACAGCGCCGTGGATATCAGTGCCAGTCTTGCCGGTATTGATGTCGCCGTTGCCCCGCTACAAGGGGCATTAAAGGGCAGCATCAGTCTGGGACTGCTTGATAGCAATGACAAAGCCAGCAATGCAGCTAACTTAAAACTCTATGAAAGCAAGCAGTTGGCATTAAGTCAGGCGCAGGCAATTCGCCTCACATTACCCGCCTCCAGCAAGCTTACGGCCAAGGCAGCGATTCGTTATCAAGGTCATCAAGTGGGTGAAGTGTCGCAGGTAAAGCTCAATGCGGATCTTAATACACTCACAGCTAGCGCATATCTCTACGGGGAATATGCCGAACATTTCAGCCGCAGTGACTGTGAATATCATTTAGTGGATGCACAAATTTCTCTGGCGGGGATCAAAGCGCCAGAAACGCTGATCACAGGTCCTTACATAGGAGTCTTACCGGGTAAGAGCAGTCAGAAAGCGACCCAGTTTGTTGCCAACCTCGCCGCTAGCAGTTATGCCAACGTTGCCGAAGATGCGCTGAAATTCATTCTAGAAGATACTAGCTTAGGCTCAATGAAAGTCGGCACACCTATCTTCTTCCGAGGGATTAAAGTCGGTCAAATCGACGGTTATAGCCTATCGACACAGGGTAATAGTGTATTGATGCAGGCCCATATCGAGGCACAGTACAGTCACTTAGTGAATCAAAGCAGTCAGTTCTGGGATGCCTCAGGGATTAAAGTCGATGTAGGCCTCTTTTCAGGTGCCCAAATCGAAGCGGGCTCACTGGAAACCTTACTCGCTGGCGGCATCAATGTGGCGACTAAGGACACGACTCAAGAGGGTAATCGTTTAGCGACTGGCACAGTATTAAGATTGCAACACAAAGCCGAAAACGAATGGCAGCAATGGGCACCAGCCCAGTAATTCTTTTCATCAAAATACTTACACCAACGCACTAATGTTAAAGCTCTTACAAATAAATCAGGCGCATAATGCGCCTGATTTATTTTTAGCTTCTCGCAATGTTATTGACACATTCTAGGTCGCGAGCCCACTTATCCATAAAACCAATAACAAACAGCAATCGCGGCGCTGATCCCCGCAAAGTCCGCGGTTAAACCGCAAGCTAAGGCGTGACGGCCATGGCGAATACCCACAGAACCAAAATACACAGCGAGAACATAGAAAGTGGTTTCAGTGCTACCCTGAAAAATCGCCGCTAATCGGCCCGCAAAGGAATCTACTCCGTGGTGATCCATTGTCTCAAGCATCATAGCTCTGGCGCCTGAGCCACTAAAAGGTTTCATCAGTGCGGTCGGCATTGCATCGACAAAACGAGTGTCGAAACCTAATATCCGCACACCAGTGGCAATCAAGTGCAACAGATAATCCAAGGCGCCGGATGCACGCAGTAAACCAATCGCTAATAACATAGCAAGCAAATAAGGGATCAACTGGATAGATTGAGCAAAACCCGCCTTTGCCCCTTCAATAAACTCATCATAAACCGCCACCTTGCGAATGCCCGCAACAATCACGAAGGTAAATACCAATAACAGCAAAATACCATTGCCCATTGCCGTCGACACAGTGCCAATGGCATCAGCACTTAAAGTCATCAGATAAAAACCACTCGCCACTAACCCTGAGAGCATCAAGGCGCCATAACCGAGCACCACTGAGTTTAATAATGAAATTCGCTGCACTAACGCCACAACCAGCAAACCCGCCAATGTCGATGCTGAAGTGGCCAGTAAAATCGGCAAGAAAATATCCGCAGGCGCAGCGGCACCTTGCTGGGCACGATAAAGGAATACCGTCACAGGCACTAATGTCACAGAGGAAGTATTGAGTACTAAAAATAAGATTTGCGCATTGGTCGCCACGGTTTTTAGCGGATTTAAACTCTGCAAATCATGCATCGCCTTTAAACCAAGTGGTGTGGCGGCATTATCTAACCCAAAGATATTCGCTGTTAAATTCATAGTGATACTGCCAAAGGCCGGATGCCCCTTGGGCACTTCAGGCATCAAACGGCGCAGTAATGGCTCAAACACAAAGGCAATAGCGCCGACAACGCCAGCCTTTTCTCCTACCTGCATCAATCCCATCCACAGAGAAAGCACGCCAATCAGCCCAAGGGAAATTTCAGCGGCAAGCTTAGCACTCGCAAATAATGCCGCGACAGAAGCCGATAATACTTCTATATGTCCATTGAATAACTGCACTGCTATTGCAAGCAATGCCGTGATAAAAAAAGCCAACCACACACGATTCAGCACGCTAATCCCCTTATTTTTATTTGTTTTTATTCTATTAGCTCATGGCTACTGAGTGCTAGCTTTATGGCGACTAATTCCAATATCGCTCAAATCGTCAAAGCATAAACATTAAATCACAATAGCAACCCTGGCGGCTCGGGAGAAAATCTCAGACCCAATAAGGGATTATGATATACTCGCGCCAGTTGATACACAGTCTAT
Source organism: Shewanella sp. SW24 (assembly GCF_025653395.1). NCBI lineage: Bacteria > Pseudomonadati > Pseudomonadota > Gammaproteobacteria > Alteromonadales > Shewanellaceae > Shewanella > Shewanella sp. SW24. The sequence continues at coordinate 48,831 of NZ_JAKKSH010000019.1, read as the reverse complement.
TTTCCTATGGTTCAATGAAATCAATGGTCCAATTAAATCAAAATTTTATCGATACAATCACCCAAGAACTCCCCGCCCATTTATCCATGGACGAGTTTATTGCCGCCTGCGACAGGCCGCTTAGACGTTCAATTCGGGTCAATACCTTAAAAATCAGCAGCGACGACTTTAAGACCTTGATGCAACCTAAGGGCTGGACGTTCGATCCTATTCCTTGGTGTGAAGACGGATTTTGGATCAGTTACGACGAAGAAGAACAGCTCGGCAATGCCTTAGAGCACATTCAGGGTCTATTCTACATTCAAGAAGCCAGCTCTATGTTGCCGCCGACCGCACTTTTTACACCGAATGCACATTGGCAGTGCGTACTCGATCTCGCCTCCGCACCGGGTTCAAAAACCACGCAAATGGCCGCATTAATGCAAAACCAAGGCTTATTGGTGGCGAATGAGTATTCGGCGAGCCGCGTGAAAGTATTGCACGCCAATGTGCTGCGCATGGGCGCGAGCCACTGCGCCCTCACCCATTTCGATGGCCGTGTATTTGGCGAATACCTGTACGAAAGTTTTGATGCCGTGCTTATCGATGCGCCCTGTGGAGGTGAAGGCACAGTGCGTAAAGACGCCGATGCTCTAAAACACTGGAGCCTAGACGATGTGCTGGCGATTAGCGAAACCCAAAAAGCCTTAATCGAATCGGCGTTTCTCGCCCTGAAACCCGGTGGCAGTTTGGTCTACTCAACCTGCACCTTAAACCGCCTCGAAAACCAAGGCGTGTGCGAGTATTTAAAGCAAGTCTACGGCGATGCGGTGCAGTTTGAATCCTTAAGCGATTTATTTGATGGTGCAGATCGAGCTACAACGCCCGAAGGCTTCTTACATGTCTGGCCACAGATTTACGACAGTGAAGGTTTCTTTGTCGCTAAATTGACAAAAACCGCCTCAGTGCCGCGTTTACAACCAGAGCCTAAACTACAGAAAAATTTTCCCTTCACGCCCGCATCAGCGAAACAAGCCCAAGGGATCAAAGACTATTTTCAGCAGGATTTAGGCATCAGCTTACCAGACGAACTCATCATGGTTCGCGATGATGAATTCTGGCTATTTCCGCATGAATTCAACGCTTTTATCGGCCGTATGCGCTTTCAGCGCATTGGTATTAAACTCGCCGATAACAGTAAACACGGCTTTAAAGTCCGCCATGAAGCGATTATTGCATTAGCAGGAAAACAGCTCAGCCCAACCGCAAAAACGGTCGATGTGAGCGATGTTGAAGCGAAAGAATATTTGATGGGGCGAGATATTGCCCTAAACACCGCAGTGAAAGCTCAAGGTGAAGTGATCGTCTGTTATGGCGGAGCACCATTAGGCATGGCGAAACATTTAGGCAATAAGTTAAAAAACAACCTACCCAGAGACTTAGTGAAAGATAAAGTGTTACTGCTACCAGAACAGACGAAATCGTTATAATTTCGCTTTTTTTTAGCGATAAATAACCTAAAAAAGGGGAAAGTGAGCGCGACTATAAGACAAAAGCTCGGCTACACTGAGTCTATTGTAAAGCGCACTGCATGGCGCTTTCACCTGTAGCGCACGGCTCTTCAATGAGCCATTCCCCTAGGCCCAAACAGCTTTCATCGTTTTGGGCCTTTTTTTATGCCTGTACGCTAACAATCACGCAATCGCATAAAATGGGTCAAAGCACTTGCGGCTAACGGCCGACTATACGCGCCGCATCTTTGAATAAATTAAAAAAGTTATTGCTGGTGTATTCAGCAAGATCTTCGTAACGCTCACCTCTAAGCTCTGCCACAAACTCAGCCACATCACGCACATAGGCAGGCTGATTTTCTTGTCCACGGTGTGGGATCGGCGCCAAATAGGGCGAGTCCGTTTCAACTAGCAGACGATCCTGAGGCACTTTGCGAATAACGGTTCGCAGATCACCCGCATTTTTAAAAGTGACTATGCCAGAAACCGAAATATAAAAGCCAAGCTCAATCGCCGCTTTCGCCATCTCCCAGTTCTCGGTAAAGCAATGCAGCACGCCGCCAACGTTATCCGCGTTGCCCTGCTTAAGCATATTGATCGTATCTTCACGTGCATCACGGGTATGGACAATCAAAGGCTTATTCACTTCTACCGCAAGGGCAATCTGCTGCTCAAAACATTGCTGTTGCAACAGCTTAGTGTCGTCTGCATAAAAATAATCTAACCCCGTTTCACCAATCGCGACCACTTTAGGATCGGTGGCAAAGCGGCGGATTTGCTCAACATCGAGGCCTTCTTTAACGTCTAATGGATGCACACCCGATGACAAAAATACCTGTTCGAAGGCTGCAACTTTATCTCGCATCGATTCAAATCCTTGCTGGCGTACATTCACGCACAACATATAGTCCACGCCACGGGCTTTAGCATTAGCAAGAATCTGTTCTAAGGTTTGTTGATCAGGCGCCGCTTTGAGGCGATCGAGATGGCAGTGTGAATCAATAAGCACAAGGATTTCCAAGCAGAGTAACAAAGGACGACAAGGATACCCAGCCAAGAGATCGAGGTCAAATTCAACAGAAGTAAATAGCCAGTTTAGGCAGTGAACAAACGTTTAAACCAGATCAATAATGCAGGCTAAGCTACATAGTGCAGGTTAGATCGCCGGAGGCGAGTTCGCGGGACAGTAACTTTTCGATATGGTGTTTATGGCTATCTGGCTCAGAAATAATTTTAATGCCAATCCCCACAGGGCGGCCACCCGACGCTCCTAAGGGATTAATCCACACCACAACACCACGAAATTCATTAGTGAGGGTTGCGCCGGGTAAACGATACGCAATCGTCAGCGGTTGGCCAAGATAATGACTTTCACTGGTCGCAATAAATAATCCTGCCGGCTTAATAAAAGGCATATAGGCACGATATAACTGATGTAAGGTATCAAAATTAACGACGAGATCTACCATGGCATATTACTTATTTGTTATCTCTCTATATTCTAAGACATAACTTTGACACAGGGCCAGATAATTGACGCTCGGCATTGTGCTTAAGCTATGACACATTCCCATGATCTTAGCCGCCAAATTCCCGAGCTGCGCATGAACAAACGCATCTTGATGGCTATTTTTCAGTAAAACCTGTCGTATAAGTAGGTACAAAACCTTAAGAACATCAATTATTTGTTGTTCACTTATTATTAACAAACTAGCACACAGATGACCAGACGACAAACTTTGTGCCCAATCTTTGCGAAATTGTAGCAAGGATTGATACCGACTCTGTTGGCTATCCTCACACTGCAAGCTCTCAGCCAACTTTAACGGCCCACCCACCACACTCAAACACCAAGTTACATCCTCTTGAATACCACATCGCTGGGCAAGCCAGTTTTTGATGACCTCTCGACTAGGAACGACAAAAGGAATGCGTTGACAACGACTGCTAACCGTCGCCATCAAACGTGCAGGCGTATCCGACTGCAAAATCAGTAAGGTGTCTTTACCAGGCTCCTCAAGGGTTTTAAGGAGTGCGTTCGCAGCAGCGGAGTTAAGACGCTCGCTGTGGTGGATAATCGCTACACGCCTGCCACTTTGCTGTGCGGTGGCTGTCAGACGCGTACACAGCTCACGAATTTGATCGACTTTAATTTGATTGCCATCGGCGGCGATATGATAAAAATCAGGATGATTGCCCGCATCATAGAGCTGACAAGACTTACAAAAACCGCACGCTCCCACAGGCGTTGGCTGCACACACATAGCCGCGCGCGCCATAAACACACTCAGCAACTCACCGCCATAGGCTGAATCAATGCCAACGAGTTGTGCGTGAGGTATTTTTTGACGCGCTAATTGAGCTAAAAATGCCTGCCTTGGCCCTTCGAGCCAAGGTAATTGCTCAGCCGTAAATCCGGACTCGGCTACCATACCATCGCCTGAAGCACGGCTAAGATATCTTTGTGCACTTCGGCCATAGTTTGGCTCGCGTCTATAACCACAATACTGTCATCTTCGCTGGCAAGTTTGAGATATGTAGCGCGTGCGCGCTCAAAGAAATCAATCGCTTGTTGCTCAATTCTATCAAGCTCACCACGTTTAGCTGCGCGGGTAAGCCCAAGCTTAGGATCTAAATCTAAGTACAAAGTAAGATCGGGTTTAAATCCCTTTAGTGTTGCAGTGCTCACCGCTTCCACTAACGGCATTAACCCTCGTCCACCACCTTGATAAGCTAATGACGATAGATTGTGTCTATCACCCAATACCCATTGCCCTTGCGCAAGCGCGGGCTTTATGACATTGGCAACTAACTGAGCTCTGGCAGCATAAATGAGTAAACACTCGGCCTCATCACACAGGGGATCGTTCGCATCGGCAATCTTAACTAAATCACGGATACGTTCAGCCAATGGTGTACCGCCCGGTTCGCGGGTGCAAATCGGTGCTTTACCCGTATGTTTTTCAATAAAGTCGCGAATAAGGTTAATCGCACTCGACTTACCTGCGCCTTCTAAGCCTTCAATAACGATAAATTTTGCAAAAACTGACATTGGATTTTCTTTCTCTGCATTTTTACTTTGGTGATTTTTCTGGCGTCGCTGGTTTTGTCTTACGCTGATAGACGTCTACAGCATGATTGTGTTCTTCAAGCGTGGTTGAAAACACATGGGTGCCATCGTTGCGCGATACAAAATAAAGGTAACTCACACTGGCGGGCTTAGACACGGCCATCAATGAGGCTTTACTCGGTGCAGCTATCGGCGTTGGCGGCAATCCAAAGATACGATAAGTATTAAAAGGCGTCTCTTCGACTAAATCTTTGCGGGTGATATTGCCCTTATAGCGATCGCCCATACCGTAAATAACGGTCGGATCGGTTTGCAGACGCATACCTAGGTTAAGACGATTAACAAATACACCGGCGATTTGCTCACGCTCATGGGCTTGGCCGGTTTCCTTTTCGACTATCGATGCCAAAATCAGCATTTCATAGGGCGATTTTAACGGTAAATTCGGCGCCCGTTCCGCCCACGCTTTGGCAAGCTCCTGCTCCATCATTTTATAGCTTTGAGTCAGCATGACTTTAGCATCCGCCTCGGCGGTATAATGATAAGTGTCGGGGAAGAATTTTCCCTCAGGCAAACCAGAATCATCGCCTTGTGCCATCAATACCGCTGCAAATGCTTCTGGTGACATTTGTAAATGCGGAGCACTGGTAAGCTGTTGTTCCCATTCCACAATAGTTTTACCTTCAACTAAGGTCAAACTGAAGGTTTTTACTTTGCCAGCGATCAAATCATTGAGTAAATCAGTAATCGTTTGTGAAGGTGATATTTCATAAAGTCCCGTGCGAATTTTAGCAAGCTCAGGACGAAACTTAAGTAGCCACTTGAGTTTCCACGTATCTTGAATAACGCCGTCATCGGCAAGTTGCTGTGCCAGTTGATTCACACTGGTGCCGCGCTCAACCTTCAACTCTTTAGGCTCGCTGAGACTCAGCGGCGTTTGACTGTATTCGACAACTGTTTGATAGCCCCAAAAGGCACCCAAACAGACTAAGGTTAGCAAGGTCAACAGGGTTGAACTGGCGATAATAATGATTTTTTTCATAGAGTGAGTGAAAGTGTCTGTCTAAGTTGCGCGGTAATCGGAGCACGGGTGAACTTGAGCGAGTCTATCGCCAGTACATCCACAATCCCTAAAACGCTGTTAGTGATAAACGCTGAGTCAAATTCGATTAAACGCTCGGCGCCAACGGGCAAACATTCGATATTCATGTTCTGTTCAAGCAAGGCCAACATTATCTGTTCGCGCATCACACCCGCCACGCCACACAGGGCTAATGAAGGCGTGATAATGCGATTATCTTTGATAAAAAACACATTCGCCATCGAAGATTCAATCACATTCTCCTCGATATCTTTGACTAACCAGTCATCAAATCCCTGCGGTAAAGAGTGTGATTTAATCAAAACTTGTTCGAGTCGATTTAAATGCTTCATCCCTGCCAACAGAGGCTGCAAACCCAATCGTACCGACGAAGTTTTAAGGCTAATACCCTGTTGCTGCCACTGAGCATAATGGCCGGGGATAGTATGAACTGAGACGATTTCGGTAGGATTAACAGTTTCTGGCGGTGTATAGCCACGGCCACCAGCACCACGGGAAACGATTAACTTAATGCAATGATGAGGATATTCAATGGCGAAGGTATTCAGTTGCTGTTGCAATGCTTCACTCATTTGCCATTGAAATCCAAGCCTTTCGGCGCCTGCGGTTAAACGGGCTTGATGGGCTTCAAAAAACATAACCCCCTCAGCGTCCGTTCGCATCGTTGCAAACAGACCATCACCGTAGGCAAGCCCTCGATCGGAAGGGTCGACACTTGCCTGCGATGCGCCATTCACCCAGAACACGCGTATTAGTCCTGACTGATACGGCTAGCCACCGCTTCTTGCTGATCTTTGTACTTGGCACTCTTACGAGTGTTATAAGGACGTGCAACCGCATGATTTAAGCGTTCAAAGTTAAGCGCACCTATAGTCATGCGTGGACGCAAAGCTAAAGGTAACTTGCCGCTGTTATAAAACTCGAGCACAATTTTACCTTGCCAACCCGGATCGATACGGTGCGCCGTTACGTGTACCATCAGGCCTAAACGCGCTAGAGACGAACGGCCATCAAGCCAACCGACGATATCAGCAGGTAAAGTTACGCTCTCGTAAGTCACAGCCAAAGCCAATTCGCCAGGATGCAAGAAAAATGCTTCGCCATCGGGGATTTCGATAATCTCACTCATCACCCGATCGAGCGCCGCTTGCATCTCAGCACTTGGACCACTCAAGTCGATAAAAGGCGCGGTATGATCTTTAAAGACGCGAAACTGTCCACCTAAGCGCACATCAACACTGACGCCTGAAATAGCTTCTATGCCTGGGCGAGGTTCTATTACGATAGTGCCGTTATCAAGGGCCTGTTCAATTTCGATATCGGTTAAGCGCATCTTGCCTATTACTCCTTGAGTTTTTATGTCGTTATTTTGCCAGTAAATGTTGGATACGAGTCTTTAAAATATCGGTCGCAATACGATTTTTGCCGCCACGGGGAACGATAATATCGGCGTATTGTTTCGAGGGTTCGATAAACTGTAAGAACATAGGACGCACGGTTTTCTTGTACTGTGAAATCACAGACTCCATAGTACGGCCCCGCTCGGCCACATCACGAGTTAAGCGACGTAGGAAACAAATGTCCAGCGGCGTGTCCATAAACACACTCGCATCCATCAGGGCACGTAACTTAGGATCGGTCAGCAATAAGATACCTTCTAAAATGATCACCTTTTTCGGTGTCATCTTTAAGGTTTCTGCAGTGCGTGTATGTTCTGTATAGCTATAACAAGGGATATCAACAGCTTCGCCAGACTTGAGCAACTGTAAATGCGTGCACAGCAGTTGATGGTCCAGCGCTTTTGGATGATCGTAATTCGTTAATACCCGTTCATCCATGGATAAATGACTCTGATCGCGATAGTACGCGTCTTCATTAATTACCCCAATTTGATCTGTGCCTAAATCGCGGCGCAATTCGTCAAAAATCGTTTTGGCAATTAAACTTTTGCCCGATGCTGACGCGCCAGCAATTGCAATAATGACACACTGCTGAGAATTCATACCCTTAAACCTTACTCGTCATCTGAAACACTAATAGAAACTGTTTTCTGGCTTTGCTTTAAAGCCAATTCTGCGCCCACTTTACGGGCAATTTCCCGATAAAGAGCTGCGACTTCACTGTCAGGATCGGCAACGACAGTCGGCGCACCATTATCCATGGCTTCACGGATATTGATGTGCAGCGGCAAAGCGCCTAACAGTGGAACTTGATAGCGTTCAGCGATTTTACTGCCGCCGTGAGTTCCAAATGGATGTTCTTTATGACCACACTCAGGACATAAATGGAAACTCATGTTCTCAACAATACCCAGCACAGGAATGTTCACTTTCTGGAACATATTGATGCCCTTCTTGGCATCGGCCAGCGCGATATCCTGCGGTGTAGTCACGATAACGGCGCCGCTCACAGGAACTTTTTGCGATAATGTGAGCTGAATATCCCCTGTGCCTGGTGGCATATCAACGACTAAATAATCCAGTTCTGGCCATTGGGTTTCATTCAGTAACTGGGCTAACGCGCCCGCGGCCATTGGGCCACGCCACACGGCAGCTTCATCACCACTGAGCATAAAACCAATCGACTGCGCGGCAATACCATGGGCACTGGCGGCTGTCATATGTTTGCCATCGGGGGAAAGCGGTCTGAAATTAGGAATACCTAACATCATAGGCACTGACGGGCCGTAAATATCCGCATCGAGAATACCCACCTGCGCACCTTCGGCCGCTAATGCCAAAGCTAAGTTCACCGCTGTGGTTGACTTACCCACGCCGCCCTTACCTGAGGCTACGGCAATCACTTGCTTCACATTGGCAATCGGCGCAATAGAAGATAACGCTGAGTAGGCTTTAGGTTGAAAATCGATTTCACACTCGACTTCATCAATAGCATCGAGCACCGCTAACTTATTCGTCAGCGCCATAACAGTGTCGCGATACTGAGTCATACAAGGGTATGGATAGACTAAGCCAAGCTGCAAACGCTTACCTTCCAATGCCAGCTTATTTACGCATCCTGCGCTCACTAACCCTTTCGCGAGATACGGGTCAACAAATGAATCGAGAATAGCCAGAACTGGCCCGAGAAGATCGTCATTCAGACGATAATCAGTTTGAGTTGAAGACAAAAGAATTACCCCCACCAATAAATTTGCCCAAGTGTACCAGATAATGCAGAAAACATTAGCGCAGATTTAGCTCAATTGGCTCAGGTTTTGATGAAAATCATCCTGTAATCGGTTAGTATCTCTACCAATATTTTTGGCCCACCACGATATTTGAGACAAGATGGCAACTTCACAACGTAAAATTCTCGTGACCAGCGCACTTCCCTATGCAAACGGACCGATACATTTAGGTCACATGCTGGAATACATACAGACAGATATCTGGTCGCGTTATCAAAAGCTTCGTGGACATGAGTGCCACTATATTTGTGCCGATGACGCCCATGGCACGCCAATCATGCTTAAAGCACAGCAATTAGGCATAGCGCCAGAAGACATGATTGCCCAAGTGAACAAAGAACATCAGCAGGATTTTGCCGATTTCAATATCGCCTTCGATAACTATCACAGCACCCACAGCGATGAAAACCGCGTACTGGCGAGTGATATTTATCTCAAGCTACGTGCGAATGGCTATATCAAGAGCAAGAGTATTTCTCAGCTGTTCGATCCTGAGAAATCCATGTTCTTGCCAGACCGCTTCGTAAAAGGCACTTGTCCTAAGTGTAAGTCACCGGATCAATACGGCGATAACTGTGATGCCTGCGGCGCGACTTACAGCCCAACTGAGCTCATCAATCCAAAATCAGCAGTATCGGGTGCGACACCAGTGATGAAAGACACTGAGCACTTTTTCTTCGACCTGCCCGCCTTCGAAGGCATGCTAAAAGAGTGGACTCGCTCTGGTGCCCTGCAAGTCGAAATGGCCAATAAACTCGACGAATGGTTCGAGCAAGGTCTGCAGCAATGGGATATCACCCGTGATGCACCGTATTTTGGTTTCGAAATTCCCGATGCGCCAGGCAAGTATTTCTACGTTTGGCTCGATGCGCCTATCGGTTATATGGGTTCGTTCAAAAACCTCTGTGACAAACGCCCTGAGCTGAGCTTTGAGGAATTCTGGGGCAAAGATTCAACCGCCGAGGTTTATCACTTCATCGGTAAAGACATAGTCTACTTCCACAGTCTGTTTTGGCCAGCCATGTTACACGGCTCAGGTTACCGCCAGCCAAACAGCGTCTATGCCCACGGCTATGTGACGGTCAACGGCGCTAAGATGTCAAAATCCAAAGGCACTTTCATCAAGGCGCGAACTTATTTAGAGCATTTAGATCCTGAATATTTACGTTACTACTACGCCGCCAAACTCAGCAGCCGTATCGACGATTTAGATTTAAATCTCGAAGATTTCGCCCAGCGCGTGAATTCAGACTTAGTCGGTAAGCTAGTGAACTTAGCCTCACGCACCGCAGGTTTTATCACTAAACGTTTCGATGGCAAGCTAGCGAAAATTAACGACACCACCCTGACTGAAGCGTTTCTAGCCAAGCAAGAGGTGATTGCCGAATTTTACGAAGGCCGCGAATACGGCAAAGCAATGCGCGAAATCATGGCACTGGCGGATATTGCTAACGGTTTTGTAGCCGATGCTGCACCTTGGCAAATGGTGAAACACGATGATCAACAGGAAGCGGCCCATCAAGTGTGTTCAAATGCCTTGAATCTGTTCCGTATTCTCGTGACGTATCTCAAACCTGTATTGCCACGTTTAGCCCAAGATGTGGAAGCCTTTTTCCAACTACCGCTCACTTGGAATGCATTGAACCAAGATTTAGCGGGTCATGAAATCGCGCCATTCAAAGCCATGATGCAACGTGTTGAGCTGGATAAAGTCAATGCTATGGTTGCCGATTCCAAGGATAACCTGCAAGTCACGGCCGACGCACCAAAGACGGCTGCGCCTGAAAAGACGGTTGAATCATCTAATGTCAGCAGTGAGCCTCTGGTTAACGATCCTATTAGTGAAACCATCAACTTTGATGATTTTGCTAAAATAGACCTGCGTATCGCTCGTATCGTGAAAGCCGAGCATGTTGCTGACGCTGACAAGTTACTGAAGTTACAACTCGACATCGGTGGCGAAACGCGCCAAGTGTTTGCTGGGATCAAATCGGCCTATTCGCCAGAAGACCTTGAAGGCAAACTAACTGTGATGGTGGCTAACTTAGCACCACGTAAGATGCGTTTTGGCATGTCAGAAGGCATGGTTTTGGCCGCTGGCCCTGGTGGCAGCGACCTGTGGATTTTAGAACCCCATGAAGGCGCACAGCCTGGCATGCGGGTTAAGTAATCTGCGCTAGATAACGCTCGAAAAATCAATAAGGCCGCATTTTATGTGGCCTTATTTGTTGATATCGATTGTTTGAGCCGATTCGTGGCCGCAAGTGTCACTCAGTCTTTTAAAAGACTGAGTTTAAGCCATTTAATTTTAGCTGAGTGGTTTAAGAGACCGAGTTAAAACTCGTATTTCTATCGACAAGATATTCACGGCAATGTGACATTCATATCAGTAACAAGTCTAAAATCGACGCAGTGCTAAATGAATAATTCGAGGAGTTGTTATGGGAAATATCGTTGAGCAGTTGCTGTTTTCGGCCTCGATTACGGGTCCAATCTGTTTGATGTTGGCACTCGGTGTGATCCTAAAACGCACCCAAATCATCAATGAAAACTTTATTGATGTTGCATCAAAATTAGTCTTTAACGTGACGCTGCCAGCCTTGTTGTTCCTTAGCATTATTAGCTCCAATCACGATCTCGCCTCCAGTGCGCCCTTGATTGGCTATGGTTTAGTGGCTAATTTCCTGTTTTTTATACTCTCCACCTATGCAACTGGGCGGCTATTTCCCAAGCACAAAGACCAAGGTGTGATCATTCAAGGGGGATTTAGAGCCAATACCGCCATTATCGGCTTAGCTTACGTTTCCAACGCCTATGGGAGTTCTGGTGTTGCCTTAGCCGCGGTCTATGTTGCCTCGATGACGCTGCTGTATAACATTCAAGCGGTTATTTGCCTAAGCCCTAAAGGCGAAGAATCCAGCCAACATGCATTTGGCGTGATCATCAAGACCATCACCAAAAACCCGTTGATCATTGCCATTATGGTTGGCATCTTGTTCTACTTGCTCTCCATTCCGCTACCGAAAATGGTGCTCGATGCGGGACAATACTTCGCCAATATGACCCTGCCATTAGCGCTACTGTGTACCGGCGGTTCGCTCAATGTTGGTTCACTCAAACATGAAAAGCATACAACTTGGTTCTCGACCGCATTGAAACTGATCTTTGCCCCGCTTTTTATCACTATTGGGGCCTTGCTGTTGGGTTATCGAGGGATTGAGTTAGCACTGGTTTTTTTAATGAGTTCTGCACCCACCGCAGCCGCAAGCTATGTGATGGCGCGCGCCATGGGTGGCAATGCGCCCCTTGCAGCCAATATTATTGCGCTAACCACAGTCTGCTCGCTGATCACGTGCACCTTAGGCATCTTTGTATTGTCCACTTTGGAGCTGATCTAGCAGTAGCTACGAGCTGATTACACAAACGCTAGAGAAAGGGATTTGAGTGACTATAAGTAATAATAAACCACAATAAAAAAGGCGAGCCATGCTCGCCTTTCGTTTAGGAATAAAACAGTTAGATGGTCATCATAAGCCGCTTTATGAATGGATTAGACCGGATTGGTGATATCCACAAAATGGTGCACGAGATCAAACTCACGGGCGAGATGACGGCCTAGGGCTTCAATACCGAAACGCTCAGTCGCATGGTGACCCGCTGCATAATAATGTATGCCCTGCTCTACCGCACTGTGAAACGTTCGCTCGGACACTTCACCACTGATAAACGCATCCACACCTAAACTCGCCGCAACATCGATATAATCCTGTGCGCCACCAGTACACCAAGCTACATGTTGGATCTTTGCATCGCTATCACCAATGTGCAGTGGGGCTCTGCCTAACGTATTCTCAAGGGTGTGAGAAAATTCGCTAGCACTGACTGCAAGATCAAGTTTTCCACGCCACAGTAGCCCCTGAGCCACCTCTTCGATGGCTTCTGCGTCGATGATCCCAAGCTGTCTCCCCAAAGTCGCGTTATTACCGAGCATTGGGTGGGCATCTAAGGGTAAATGATACCCAAACAAGCTAATATCATGCTTGAGCAGCGCCTTAATTCGGCGTTGTTTCATGCCTGTGATCACTTCAGGCTCATTCTTCCAAAAAAAGCCGTGATGAACCAATATCGCATCTGCGTTCAATCGAATCGCTTCATCGATCAAGGCCTGACACGCTGTCACGCCCGTGACTAAGGTTCGGATCTCATCCTTGCCTTCTACTTGCAGCCCATTGGGTGCGTAATCCTTAAAGGCCGACACATGTAAAAAATCGGCTAAATATTGGCTTAGTTCTGTCCGTGTCATTGCATTACCGTCCGTTACTCAAGATGACCATTTACTGAAGATGAGCACTTATTCAATATGAGACAATCGCTTACATCGCGATATCAACACGCACGCCACCTTGCAGGTACACCACTCGAACTCTGTCACCCGCGTTAAACGTCATGCCAGCATCGTAATCTTGGATCACCATGACCTGAGTACCATCTTCTTGATTGATCATCAGTTCAACCAGCTTAAACGATTGCACGCTAGTACCACTGCCATAACGGTTACCGATACCCCCACCAATCAAGGCACCTAAAATCGTCGCCACATCTCGACCCGAACCGCCACCAAACTGATTACCAATCACCCCACCCGCTAAGGCGCCGCCGAAGGTTTTCCAACCTTGATTACGGTCTTCAATTAACTGGGTTTCGGTGATATTACGTACCGAAGTGATATCGCCATAGAGTACTTTCTCAACTGGCACGGCTTGATTGCGATCATAGCCAGCATTAGCGGGGCTGATGATAAAAGCAAAAATAAACATAAAGCTTGCTAGAGTAGGTTTCCACATATCTGAATTTCCGCTAACTTAATAATAAGGTCTATAACTAAATCATACTCAATTGTGAAGTCACTGTCTTTCCTGAATCACGAATTTGACGTTTTTCCTTCGCCCGAGCTCGCCTTAACCGATCCTAATGGTTTATTGGCTATCGGCGGCGACTTACGTCCTGAACGTTTACTCTCTGCTTACTACAACGGTATTTTTCCTTGGTTTAATTCTGACGATCCCATCCTATGGTGGTCACCGGATCCCCGCGCCGTGTTTATTCCAGGTGAAATTCACATCAGCACCAGCCTGCGTAAATACTTAAAAAAACAACCTTGGCGGATCACTATCAATCACGCTTTCACCGATGTGATGGCGGGATGCGCGCAGCCAAGAGAAAAACAGAGCGGCACTTGGATCACCCAAGAAATTCAAATGGCCTATCGAGAATTGCATCACACAGGTCATGCCCACTCCATTGAAGTGTGGGAAGGTGAACGTTTAATCGGTGGGCTTTACGGCTTAGCGATCGGCCAAGTATTTTGTGGCGAATCCATGTTTCACCGAAAAACCAATGCGTCCAAGGCCGCCGTTGCAGCACTGCAACAACATTTACTCAAGATGGGATTCAGACTCATCGACGCACAAGTGATGAATCCCCACCTAGAAAGTTTGGGAGCTAAAGCTATTAAACGCATTGATTTTATAACGTTACTGAGCGAACTGAGAAACAATCCCGTGGACCCAAATACTTGGGCCACTAAAGAGGTCATCCTTGAACTCGAGTAAAGCATCGATCGCTATCGGTATCAGTCAAATATTTCCCTGCAGCTACCTTGATGGCCAGCAGGAGCAGCTACTCGTCATCCAAGAAGATACGCTCGATCCCATTTTATTTGAGCGTTTGCTCGCAGTGGGTTTTCGCCGCAGTGGTAGCTCTATCTACAAACCACGTTGCCCTAGATGCAGTGCATGCCAACCAATCCGTGTACCAACGCATGAATTTGTCCCATCGAAACGCCAAAAACGCACTTTAGCAAAAAACCAAGATCTGACTTGGCGTATAACATCGGAGCAAACCGCCGAGCAATATACGCTATATGAACATTACATTCGTGGGCGACATTTTGACGGCCCCATGTTTCCCCCGAGTGAAGATCAATATAATCACTTTCTTTTTTGCCATTGGTTACCGCCAACGTTTATCGAAGTCTATGATGGAAATAAATTATTGGCAGTTGCGGTCACTGATAGTTTGCCCAATAGTCTTTCGGCAATTTACAGCTATTTTGACCCCGACGAAGAACATCGCTCCCTCGGCGCACTGTTAATTTTAATTCAGTGTCGACTAGCGAAACTCATGAATAAAGAATTTGTTTATCTCGGATATCAAATAGATGAAAACCGTAAGATGTCTTACAAGCGTTTGTATCGCCCTTATCAAATTCTGACACCGACGGGCTGGGAGTATTACCAAGTTTGCTAAGTACTTCCCCTTTACAGCGGGGGGAATTTGGGGCATGATACGCCCGTTTTTTATATTCGAAGGCTAATGGGATAATTAATTAATGGCGAAAGAAGACAACATTGAAATGCAAGGCACTATCCTTGAAACCTTGCCAAACACAATGTTTCGTGTAGAGCTTGAAAATGGTCATGTGGTGATAGCCCACATTTCAGGCAAAATGCGTAAAAACTACATCCGGATCCTCACTGGCGATAAAGTTACCGTCCAGCTGACTCCTTATGATCTGACCAAAGGTCGCATTGTCTTCCGCGCACGCTGATATAGCCTCTTAGATTTAAAAACCCGGCAAGGCCGGGTTTTTTTGTTTGCGAAAGATGAAAAAAATGGCTGCAATTGCAGCCATTTTTATGTCTAAAACTAATGGATAATCAAGCGTTAAGCTTTTGTTGTCGCTTTTTCGTGACGTTCGGTACGAATGACAATCTCGCCCTCCTTCACATCCACATACGCAACACCGCCTGACTCTAAGACACCAAATAAGATCTCGTCTGCCAATGGACGTTTGATCAATTCGGTCACGACCCGAGCCATTGGACGTGCGCCCATGTTCTTATCGTAGCCTTTCTCGGCCAACAAGGTTCTGGCTTCGTCGCTGACTTCCAAAGTAACGTGTTTTGCATCCAACTGAGCCTGCAATTCCACCAAGAATTTATCGACCACTTTGGCGATAATCGTCATATCCAAATGATTGAACCAAATGATGGAATCGAGACGATTTCGAAATTCTGGCGAAAATACTCGATTAATTTCAGATAATGCATCTTGGGTGTGATCTTGCTGGGTAAAGCCAATCGACTTACGAATAGTCTCCTGTACACCCGCGTTAGTGGTCATCACCAAAGTCACATGTCTGAAGTCCGCCTTACGACCATTGTTATCGGTCAAAGTACCGTGATCCATCACCTGCAACAGCAGGTTATAGACATCACGGTGGGCCTTCTCAATTTCATCCAATAGCACGACACAGTGCGGATTTTTAATCACTGCATCCGTGAGCAAGCCACCTTGGTCATAACCCACATAACCAGGAGGCGCACCAATCAGGCGTGACACTGTATGGCTTTCCATGTACTCAGACATGTCAAAGCGCACCAGTTTCATCCCCAAGCAGTTGGCCAGTTGGTTAGTGACTTCGGTTTTACCCACACCGGTGGGACCGGCGAATAAGAAGCTCCCCACAGGTTTTCGGTCAGCACCTAAGCCACTGCGCGATAAGCGAATGGCCGAACTCAGACTCTCAATGGCCTTATCTTGGCCAAAGACCACCATCTTAAGGTTGCGCTCAAGGTTACGCAGTAAGTCCTTATCAGTAGCGGATACCGACTTCTCAGGGATACGTGCCATTTTCGCCACAATCGACTCAATCTCGGCTTGGCCTATGGTCTTTTTACGTTTACTCATAGGCAGCATCACCATACGCGCACCCGCTTCATCAATCACATCGATGGCTTTATCGGGTAAATGCCTGTCGTTGATGTGCTTGGCCGACAATACTGCAGCGCTGCTGATCGCGGCCTGAGTATAACGAACCCCATGATATTCTTCGTATTTAGACTTAAGCCCCATCAAAATCTTAGTGGTTTCTTCCACTGAAGGCTCATTGATATCCACCTTTTGGAAACGACGTGCAAGTGCGCGATCTTTCTCAAAAATACTTTGATATTCTTGGAAAGTAGTAGAGCCCATGCAACGTAAATTGCCGCTAGATAGCAAAGGTTTCAGCAGATTAGAGGCATCCATTACGCCGCCAGAGGCCGCGCCCGCACCGATAATGGTGTGGATCTCATCGATGAATAGGATGGCATGCTTATCCGCCGCCAGTTCTTTTAACAGGTTCTTAAAGCGTTTTTCAAAGTCACCGCGATACTTAGTTCCCGCCAGCAGTGAACCTAAATCTAAGGAATACACTGTCGCTTCAAGCATTACATCGGGCACTTGTTTATTGACGATACGATATGCCAACCCTTCGGCAATCGCCGTTTTACCTACACCCGCCTCACCCACTAACAGTGGATTATTTTTACGGCGACGGCACAGGGTTTGAATCGCGCGCTCAATTTCTTGGTCGCGACCAATCAGTGGGTCGATGATCCCTTGCTTTGCAAGTTGATTTAAGTTGGACGCAAATTGCGACAACATACTGCGCTCTTCGCTGCCTTCGCCCTGATCTTCAACACGTTCTTGATCTTGATGTGACTCAGCATCATCATTTTTGGCGAAACCATGGGAAATAAAATTCACTACATCGAGGCGACTAATGTCGCAGCGGCGCAGTAAATACACGGCTTGGGATTCTTGCTCACTGAAAATGGCGACTAACACGTTAGCGCCGTTCACTTCATTGCGACCCGATGACTGCACATGGAATACTGCCCGTTGCAGCACTCGCTGAAACCCGAGCGTTGGCTGAGTTTCTTTGTCATCATCAATATCGGCAATGATTGGGGTTGTTTGTTGGATAAAGCTTGCCACTTCATCTCTGAGTTTATCTAGATTCGCTCCACAGGCGATTAACGCTTCTTGAGCCGCAGGATTGTCGATCAGAGCTAATAACAGATGTTCCACTGTCATATACTCATGACGCGCGTCTCTGGCTTGCTGAAACGCCAGATTTAAGGTGACTTCCAGATCTTTGTTCAGCATAAGCACCCCCAAAATTAACAACAGACTACAGAGTAAAGCGGTTTTACGCTTTCTCTAACGAACACAGTAACGGATGTTGGTTTTGTCTTGCAAATTGATTTACTTGTATCACCTTAGTTTCTGCAATCCCAAACGGGAAAATACCGCAAATTCCTTTTCCTTGGTGATGGATAGTCAACATGATATCGGTCGCTTCCTGCTCGTTCTTGCGAAAGAAAACCTGCAAAACTTCAATCACAAAATCCATTGGGGTGTAATCATCATTATTGAGTACCACCTTATACATCGAAGGCGGCATTAACTCTGATTCGACACGTTCTTCAACGTGTTCAATATTTCCTATCTTTGCCATTTTTTAATACTAGCCTCTCGTGTTGGCCTCTTCCAATTGATCCGTTCAAATTAATCAGTTGTTACCCCTTTGTTAATTTTAGCTTGACTTCCGCTTTTACTCCTTACATTCTGTTGTGCAGACGGTGAACGAATACCCGTCTATACAGGTTTTACTATCTTACTGGTAAGTAGACAACAGAAGGAAGTGGAAGTATGGCAAGCGGAACTGTTAAATGGTTCAACAACGCCAAAGGATTCGGGTTTATTTGCCCTGATCAAGGTGGTGAGGACGTTTTTGCACACTATTCTACCATTGAAATGGAAGGCTATCGAACTCTAAAAGCAGGCCAACCCGTTCAATTTGAAGTAGAAGCCGGTCCAAAAGGGATGCACGCTTCAGCCATTTCACCAACAAAATAACGTTTGGTGAGGCCAATGATCTAAAAGGCAGGGACTTGTCCCTGCCTTTTTATTGCTGCGTGTTTTATCAATCCCCACCACTTAATGCTCCATCGCTTGTCAGCATTACGCATGAATTTAATTCAAGATCAATCGCCGCAGACCATCCATTGCATCCCTGCAAAAAGTTTTTATCATCGGTCTCGACAGCAAATTTAGGGTATAAAAAAGGATCTGCAATGCAGACCCTTTTTTAAAATCAGTCTAATGACTTACAACTTTACATCAGCTTAGATGGCCCACACGCGCACACCATCTAAAAGTGATAATGAGCTAAATTAAGCAATCAACAGCTTGTTCAACGTCTCGCTTGGGCGCATGGCTTTTTCAGCCTTAGCCGCATCTAAACGGTAGTAACCGCCTAAATCGACTGGTGCACCTTGTGCCGTCGCTAATTCAGCCACAATCACTTGCTCATTCGCCGCTAGCGCATGCGCTAACGGAATGAAGTGAGCTTGTAACTGCTCATCGCCCGTTTGCGCAGCTAAGGCTTGTGCCCAGTACATGGCTAAGTAGAAATGGCTGCCACGGTTGTCTAACTCACCGACTCTTCTTGATGGCGATTTGTTGCCATCTAAGAATAGGCCAATGGCTTGATCTAAAGTATCGGCTAACACTTGGGCTTTTGGATTGCCTACGGTTTGACTTAAATGCTCTAAAGACGCCGCCAGAGCCAAGAATTCACCGAGCGAATCCCAACGTAAGTGGCCTTCTTTCTCAAGCTGTTGCACGTGTTTAGGTGCACTACCGCCCGCACCTGTTTCAAATAGACCGCCGCCGTTCATTAATGGAACGATTGACAGCATTTTGGCACTGGTGCCTAGCTCGAGGATGGGGAACAAGTCAGTCAGGTAGTCACGTAGAACGTTACCCGTAACTGAAATGGTATCTTTGCCTTCTTTGATGCGAGCCAAAGACAAACGCGTCGCGTCTTCTGGAGACATAATGCTGATGTCTAAGCCATCAGTATCATGCTCTGGCAGATACTGCTGCACTTTTGCAATGATTTGCGCATCGTGGGCACGTTTGCTATCTAACCAGAATACCGCTGGAGTATTGCTTAAACGGGCACGGCGCACGGCCAGTTTAACCCAATCACGGATTGGTGCGTCTTTAACTTGACACATTCTCCAGATATCGCCCGCTTCGACGTTATGGCTCATCAATACCTTACCGCTGGCATCAACAACGTTGACCACACCGTCAGCAGGAATTTCAAAGGTCTTATCGTGGCTGCCGTACTCTTCGGCTTTTTGCGCCATCAAGCCCACGTTTGGCACGCTGCCCATGGTTTTAGGATCAAAAGCGCCGTGCTCTTTACAGAAAGCAATCGTTTCTTGGTAGATACCGGCATAACAACGATCTGGGATCATGGCTTTAGTGTCATGCAGTTGACCGTCTGGTCCCCACATTTGGCCAGATGAACGAATCGCAGCAGGCATAGACGCATCGATAATGATGTCGCTTGGCACGTGTAAGTTGGTGATACCTTTGTCAGAATCAACCATAGCCAATGCGGGACGCGCAGCGTAAACGGCGGCGATATCGGCTTCGACTTCGGCGCGGCTATCAGCAGGTAATGTCGCGATCTTGGCATAAACATCACCAAAACCGTTGTTAACATCAACGCCTAATTCAGCGAAAAGCGCCGCATGTTTGTCAAATACTGGCTTGAAGAAGACCTTCACAGCGTGACCAAACATAATAGGATCAGACACTTTCATCATAGTGGCTTTCAGATGCAGCGATAACAGCACATCTTCAGCTTTGGCGTTTTCGATTTCACGCTCATAGAAGCTCACTAAGGCTTTTTTACTCAACACCGCAGCATCGATAATTTCGCCAGCCAGCAGCTTAAGACCCGATTTGAGCACCACTTCTTGACCATCTTTTTGGGTCAGCACGATATTCACGCTGCCCGCATCAGATAAAGTGACAGACTGCTCGCTGCCGTAGAAATCGCCGTCAGTCATGTGAGCAACATGTGACTTGGAATCTTTGGCCCATTTCCCCATGGAATGCGGGTTTTTCTTGGCGAAGTTTTTCACCGATAATGGGGCACGGCGATCTGAGTTACCTTCACGCAGTACTGGGTTTACCGCACTACCTTTGATCTTGTCGTAACGGGTTTTAATTGACTTTTCAGCGTCGGTTTTTGGCTCATCCGGATAATTAGGGATGTCGTAACCTTTTTGCTGCAGTTCAAGGATACAGGCTTTTAATTGTGGGATCGAAGCACTGATATTCGGTAACTTGATGATGTTCGCTTCTGGCTGATTCGCTAACTCGCCAAGCTCTGTCAGATGGTCGCCAATCTTTTGTGCTTCGGTCAGTTGCTCAGGGAAACTGGCAATAATACGGCCCGATAACGAGATATCACGGGTTTCAACCGCAACGCCCGCGGCGTCGGTAAACGTTCTGATAATAGGTAAGAGTGAGAGGGTGGCCAGTGCTGGCGCTTCGTCTGTTTCAGTGTAAATAATTGTTGATGAGTTATCTTTCATGTTACATCCTACATTATTGTAAAATTTAATATTTTTTATAATAATTTTATAGCATGGCGAACAAATCTGAGCACAGGGAAAATATCAATCAAGGCAATCGACCACGCCCTCATCTTTCAAATTCTCAATGCCCTTCTGTCTTTGCGCGCAAGCTAAAATTTGTTACAACGACTCATTAAAACCTAATAAACATTTAGGCACAGATCACATTTTCTGGCCGACATCATAGAGCATTCGCAATAATATTCAAATTCCACTAACGGCGAATGCCAAGTACACTATGACCACATTAACGACTCAATCAAGTCAGGTAAGCGTGTCTCAACCTCCTGTTAGCAAAAGTATGAACAAAAACAAGTTTCAACCTAAAGGTGCCAATGCCAGCGCAAGTTCCCCAGCCAAGAGCCCGATTAAACCCGCTAAGCCCGCCAGCAGAGGCCCTGCCAACCGCGCTACCGCCGTAGATAGCAAAGTGGCGCCAGCACGAAATGCCAATGGCAGTTTAAAGAAAGAACCCTTTAAAAATCCTAATCGACGCGCAATTGCGGCGGCAAAACCGGTGCAGAGTCAAACGCTCGCACCAATTATCGTGCTGTTTAATAAGCCTTTTGATGTACTTTGCCAGTTTACCGATGAACAAGGTCGTAAAACCCTAAAAGACTACATTCCCATTGCTGACGTGTATGCCGCAGGCCGCTTAGACAGAGACAGTGAGGGCTTGTTGTTGCTGACTAATGACGGTCAATTACAGGCAAGGCTGACTGAGCCAAAAAAGAAAACCTTTAAAACCTATTGGGTGCAAGTAGAAGGCGTTCCGACGGAAGATGTACTGACAAAACTGCGCCAAGGTGTTGAATTAAATGATGGTATGACGCTGCCTGCTAAAGTCAAAATCATGGATTCACCCGACATTTGGCCACGTAATCCACCGGTGAGAGAGCGCAAAAATATCCCAACAACTTGGCTAGAAATCCAAATTCATGAAGGCCGCAACCGCCAAGTCAGACGCATGACAGCGCATATCGGTTTTCCGACCTTAAGATTAATCCGTTATAAAATAGGCCAATGGAGTCTAGATAATTTGCCATCGGGTGAGCACAAATGTATCCGTCTCGGTGATGAAGTCTAAATTTCAGCCTACTTTCTTCATTCAAATCCACTCAAAGGAGGCTCCATGAGTCAAAGATATAAACCCAATGTGACCGTCGCTTGTATTGTTCATGCAACTTCACAGGACAAATATCTGATGGTAGAAGAGTGGATTGAAGGCGAGCAACGCTTTAATCAACCCGCGGGTCACTTAGAAGCGAATGAAAGCTTGATCCAAGCCTGTGAGCGCGAAGTGTTTGAAGAAACGGGGTTATCACTCAAAGCCCAAGGACTCGTCGGCATTTATCAACTTAGCGCCAGTGAAGACTTAGCCTTTGTGCGCTTTACTTTTTTCGTGCAGTTAGATGATATGCCCTCACCTGCGCCGCAGGATAAAGCGATCCATAGTGCGCATTGGTTAAGTCTTGCGCAGATAGAAGCCATGCCATCTTTACTGCGCAGCCCCTTAGTACTCGATTGCTTAAAAGACTATCTCAATCAGGCACAAAATGGCCAAACTTATCCCCTTAGCTTACTCAATAGTGACCGCCTCACGATAGCCCAAGCGAGCAAGGCGTGATAGAATACCGCCCCGCATAAATGGCTGGTTAAGCTTAATGCGTGTGCTACTGCAGAGGCCTTGTACAGCAAATAAATAGTTGGCCGTAAATGCGAGGTTTACTGACAGTTTGCGGACTCATTTTATTTGATAGCGCTGGAAAAGTTTGATTTAGCAATCAGCAGCACAGCACCTAGATGTAAAGTGAGCTTGGATTTAAAGTGAGCTTGGTTTTTTAGTTAGCCCATATTTTTAGTTAGGTTAGGTATTTTTGTTACGCGCTCAATGTCGCGGCTTAAATTCATCCACCTAGCCAACACACATACTCAATGGTTTTTAGGATTTATGACATCAATCGAACCCACTCATACAGGAAAAAAAGTCATTGTCGGCATGTCCGGCGGTGTAGATTCATCTGTTTCAGCCTATTTGCTTATGCAGCAAGGCTATCAGGTTGAAGGCCTTTTCATGAAGAACTGGGAAGAAGATGACAACAACGAGTACTGCGCGGCCGCAGAAGATTTAAAAGATGCCCAAGCCGTATGCGACAAGCTCGGGATCAAGCTACATACAGTCAACTTTGCTGCCGAATATTGGGACAATGTATTTGAGTATTTCCTCGCCGAATACAAAGCCGGCCGCACGCCAAATCCCGATATCATGTGCAACAAAGAAATCAAATTTAAGGCATTTTTAGAATTTGCCGATGAAATCCTCGACGCCGATTACATCGCAATGGGCCACTATGTGCGCCGCCGCGATAATAGCGATGGCAGTACGCAAATGCTCCGCGGCGTTGATGGCAATAAAGATCAAAGTTATTTCCTCTACACCTTAAGCCATGAGCAAGTTACCCGAAGCCTGTTCCCTGTCGGTGAGCTCGAAAAACATCAAGTTCGTGAAATTGCGAAAGAAATGGGCTTAATCACCCATGACAAAAAAGACAGTACTGGCATCTGCTTTATCGGTGAGCGCAAGTTCACTGAATTTCTAGGGACTTATTTACCGGCGCAGCCTGGCAATATTGAAACCCCAGAAGGCGAAGTCATAGGCACGCACCAAGGACTCATGTACCACACCTTAGGCCAACGTAAAGGCTTAGGCATTGGCGGCATGAAAAACAGCAATGACGATCCTTGGTATGTGGTCGATAAAGATCTTGAGCGTAACGTATTGATCGTGGGTCAAGGCGGACACCATCCCCGTTTGATGTCGACCGGCATGACAGTTAACCAACTGCATTGGGTGGATAGAACTGGGCCTGTCGATGGTTGTCATATCGCAGTGAAAACCCGTTATCGCCAACAAGATGTGCCTTGTACATTAACCTACACAGATGAACACACCTTGCGCGTGGTCTTCGATGAACCTGTAGCGGCGGTGACGCCTGGGCAGTCTGCGGTATTTTATGATGGTGAAGTCTGCCTAGGTGGCGGCATCATAGATCAATTAATCCGAGGGTAACGCGTGAACGAGCAACTCATTAATCGGACTATGGCGTTTGCAGGCATACTGCAAGCCATTGCCCAAGTTCAACATTTAGCGCGCCATGGCGAATTGGATAATGCCGAGCTCGCAGCGAGCTTAAACACCATTCTCGTCACCAATCCTGACAATACGCCCGATGTCTACCAAGATAAAATCGTATTGCAAAAAGGCTATGAGCTGATCCTGAATCAGCTCGGTGACAGCAGTCAAAAAGATGTTGAAATCACCCGCTATTTAGTGGGCGTGCTTGCCCTTGAGCGTAAACTCGTGCGCTCTAACAGTGGCTTAGGCATGTTGGCTGAACGTATTAATCAAGTGAATCGCCAGCTACATCATTTTGCCATCACAGATGAGCAAGTCGTTGCCAATCTTGCCAGCATTTACAGTGACATCATCAGTAATTTAGGGCCAAAAATCCAAATATCGGGTAATCCTGTGTGTTTGCAGCGCCCTATTGTACAACATAAAATTCGTGCTCTGCTGCTTGCCGCTATACGCAGCGCAGTACTGTGGCGTCAGTTGGGCGGTAAACGTCGACACTTAGTCTTCGCCCGCAAAGCCATAGTCGATACAGCCAAGAAAAGTCTTACCCTATAATAAAATTAGCGTTCATCAAGGAGCTACACATGGATCTTTCCGCACTAACTGCTATCTCTCCGGTAGACGGTCGTTATGGTAGTAAAACCGCGTCATTGAGAGGGATTTTCAGCGAGTTCGGTCTTACCAAGTACCGTGTTCAGGTTGAAATCAATTGGCTAAAACTGTTAGCCGACTGTCCAGACATTAGCGAAGTGCCAACATTGAGCGCGTCAGCTATCGCCGTACTCGATGGCATTAAAGACAATTTCAACGAACAAGATGCGCTGCGTGTTAAGGCTATCGAAAGCACCACTAACCACGATGTAAAAGCGGTTGAATACTTCATTAAAGAAAAAATCGCAGGCAATAGCGAATTAGCCGCTGTGGGTGAGTTTGTTCACTTTGCTTGTACTTCTGAAGATATCAACAACTTAAGCCACGGTTTAATGCTGACTGAAGCCCGTGAGCATGTTTTACTGCCCTACTGCAATGAGTTACTGACGGCAATTAAAAAGCTGGCGATTGAATATCGCTCTGTGCCATTAATGTCACGTACCCATGGCCAACCCGCGTCACCTTCGACGCTCGGTAAAGAAATGGCGAACGTCGCAGTGCGCCTTGAACGTCAAATCAAACAAATCGCCAATGTTGAAATCATGGGTAAACTGAATGGTGCCGTAGGTAACTACAATGCTCACCTGTCAGCCTATCCTGAAGTTAATTGGCATGAGCTGTCTGAGCGTTTTGTGACTAGCCTTGGCTTGCACTGGAATGCCTACACGACGCAAATCGAGCCACACGATTACATTGCCGAATTGTTTGATGCGGTTGCCCGTTTCAACACTGTGCTGATTGACTTTGACCGTGATATTTGGGGTTACATCGCCCTAGGTCACTTCAAACAACGCACTATCGCCGGTGAAATCGGTTCATCGACTATGCCGCACAAAGTTAACCCAATCGATTTTGAAAACTCTGAAGGTAACTTAGGTATCGCTAACGCCCTGATGCAACATTTAGCGTCTAAACTACCGTTATCAAGATGGCAACGTGACTTAACTGACTCGACAGTACTGCGTAACTTAGGTGTGGGTATTGCCCATGCGTTGATCGCGTATCAAGCGACCTTAAAAGGTATCAGCAAGTTAGAAGTTAACGAAGCGCATCTGCGTGATGAGTTAGATCACAACTGGGAAGTGTTAGCAGAACCCGTACAAACGGTAATGCGTCGTTATGGTATTGAAAAGCCATACGAAAAATTAAAAGAACTGACGCGCGGTAAACGTATCGACGCGCAGCAACTGTCAGTGTTTATTGACGGACTTGAATTACCAGACTCAGTGAAGGCTGAACTGAAGAAAATGACGCCAGCCAATTACATTGGTCGTGCCGAAACGTTTGTCGACGAACTGAAGTAAGTTATTAATTAAAATTGGCGATTAACTAATATTAAGCTATTGACTGAAATTAGTTATTAACTGAAATTGGCGACGGACAATACTCTTTCTTAAACAGAAATAAGGATTAAGGCGACCCACATCACCGCGATGTGGTCGCCTTTTTTAACACTATGTATACACTCAATCTCGATATCGCCCAGTTTCTTAGTGAATACTGGCAAAAGAAACCCCTGTTGATCAAAAAAGCATTTCCGCAATTTGAAGATCCTATCAGCGCCGATGAATTAGCTGGCCTTGCCTGTGAAGAAGAAATCTCTTCACGTATCGTTGTCACCAAAGACAATGATTGGGAAGTGGTGCAAGGTCCGTTTGAAGATTACGACAGCTATGGCGAAACCCATTGGCAGTTATTAGTGCAAGCCGTCAACCATTGGTATCCAGATTCGCAGCCATTAGTTGAAGCTCTACGCTTTTTACCTGACTGGCGCTTCGATGACTTGATGGCATCATTTGCAACCCCAAGTGGTGGTGTCGGCCCGCACGTCGATAACTACGATGTGTTTATCATTCAAGGCGAAGGTGAACGTCGCTGGACTGTGGGTGACAATACCCCACAACAACGCCGTGGCGGCAATCCAAACTCGCCGCTGGTTGAAGACTTTACACCCATTATCGATGTAGTGTTAGAAAAAGGCGACATGCTTTATATTCCACCAGGTTTCCCACACTGCGGCGAAACCCTAACTGTGGCAATGAGTTACTCGATTGGTTTCCGCGCTCCTAGCCAGCAAGAATTGGTCAGTGAAGTCGCCGATTATTTGCTCGACAATAACTTAGGTCAGCAGCGTTTCACGTCGCAAACTGAGCCGAGTTCAGCCGGTATCGTCAGCCAAGATCATCAAGTGGGCATAATGTCACTCTTGAGTCAGCTGAGCCAAGATCCCAATAGCTACCAAATCGTGTTAGGTAAACTGCTCAGTCAAAACCGTTTCGAGCTTGATTTGTGTGAAGGCGAAGAAGCTTACAGCATGGAAGATTTACAAGATGCCTTCGCCCAAGGTGCTGGCGTCAGCCGTATCGGTGGTTTGAAAGTATTGCGCCTTGAAAATGACGCCACGCCGCGATTATTCATCAATGGTGATGTACACGAACTGCCCCAAACACCGGCAGACGTTATCGCACAGTTGAGCGATAACGTCTGCTTAAACGCCGATGAAGCGACTGAAATATGTCAGCATGAAGAAGTCCAAGCCTTACTGTTGAAACTCATCAATCAAGGTTTCTACTACTTGAGCGACTGTGAAGAATAAGCCCTATCGACTTTGTTCGATGACCTTGTTCTTAATATAAAGTGTAAATAAAACATCAATATAAAAAAGGCACTCAATTGAGTGCCTTTTTATTATTTATGCCGTTATTTTGAGCAATCAACACAAGTGACTGTATTAACTCAATACTATCTAAATACAATCCTCAACTCATTTGAGTTTAAGCATTCCACAGTTTATCGTCATTGTGCATACGATATAAACTCTCGGCACGCGATACTAATAATTGAGCAAATTTAGCCTGAGTGGCATCACGGGTTGCACCCGAACGCACTAAGTTTTCCGCCTGCATTTGCCACATCATAGAGAAATGACGCACGGCATCACGGGCCGTCACCGCCACTTTCACATCGACAAAATCCGACGGTAAATCACCTGACATCACCCAATAGGTTTTGTTGCTTGGACGCTTTGATTCCATCTTCCAAATCGCCATATAAGGCGCAAGATAACGGCTTTCATCGGCTAGGACTTTGCTTGGGATCACGCCTTTTTCAGCGAGAAAACGATTAGCTTTTTGAAATTGAGTTCTGACCCACTCTTGACGCAGCTTTTCTATTTCTTCAGCTGATAAATTTTGTTGAGTTTGGTCGACAGCTTGTTCAGTCATACTTCCGTCCTATCTTATTGTTATAACGCGAGCCTAATTCTTGGGATCAGTACGCGATTCATTCTATTCGTTACGTTAAATTCAGTACAATCCATTCTTAATCGCAAAGCTTACGTTTACGTAAAGTGGAAAGCTAAATTGCCACAAATAATGTATTTATTCGGTCATTATGCATGGTTGAGAGTATCGCTAAATGCTATGGTTCTGCAATAAATATAACAAGCAGTCGATAGAGGCTCACCTCGTCGGCTTTTTCATTGTGTATAGCGGAGAAATTCACGTGGCTGTATTTAATCATGTATCCTTTGACGAACATGAACAGGTTGTATTCTGTCATGATAAAGAAAGTGGCTTAAAGGCCATTGTCGCCATCCATAACACTAACCTTGGTCCTGCCGTGGGTGGATGTAGGATGTGGAACTACCAATCGGATGATGAAGCCCTTACTGACGTATTACGCCTCTCTCGTGGCATGACTTATAAAAATGCCCTAGCAGGTTTAACCATGGGCGGTGGCAAATCAGTGATCATTGCCGATCCGAAAAGACAAGATCGCGAAGCCCTATTCCGCGCCTTTGGCCGTTTGATTAACAGCCTAGGTGGCCGCTACTATTCAGCGGAAGATGTTGGCACTACTACGGCTGATATTATGATCGCCCATGAAGAAACCCCTTATATGGCGGGCCTTGAAGGCAAAAGTGGCGATCCATCACCGTTCACAGCCCTTGGCACTTATTTAGGCATCAAAGCTGCGGTTAAACATAGACTTGGTTTAGACAGCCTTAAAGGCCTTAAAATCGCCGTTCAAGGCGTCGGTCACGTTGGCTATTATCTGTGCAAACACTTGCATAACGAAGGCGCTGAACTGATTGTTACCGACATTCATCAAGCCTCATTAGACAAAGTCGCTACCGACTTTGGTGCCATTGTTGTCGCACCTCAAGAAATCTACGCGCAAGATGTGGATGTGTATGCACCTTGTGCCCTTGGCGCAACCTTAAACGATGCGACCTTACCGCAACTGAAAGCCAAAATTGTTGCTGGCTGTGCCAACAACCAATTAGCCGAAGTACGCCACGGTGAACAACTGAAAGAAATGGGCATACTATACGCGCCAGACTATGTGATTAACGCAGGCGGCATTATCAACGTGTCGTTCGAAAAAGATTACGACGCAGCAAAATCGACTGCTAAAGTAGAAGAAATTTACAACACGCTGCTGAAAATATTCAGCCAAGCCGATGCGCAGAACCGTACAACCGGCGCCGTGGCTGATGAAATGGCGAAAGCCATTATCGAAGCCGCTAAGCAGTAATTTTTCTACGCGTTTATTATTTTTATGCCCGCCAAATATTGAAAAAAGCGACTTCTGGTCGCTTTTTTGTTATCTAAAATTTAATCTATCACTAAGCTCATGGTTTAGCCGCGCTTTTAATTTCGACACAGAATATTCATTTAATCACGCTGGAAAACGTCATATTTGTCTGCTTGAATTAGTCTATCAGGTCCCAGCACAGGATAGCGCTATGATCCGTTTCAAATATGATCTCAACCAAGATGTGGTAGAACTGCAAGCCAGCAATTGGAGTGGTTTAGAGCGGGTCTTCGTTAATGGCCAGATGGTGTCGCACAAGCTTAACTTTAAGCCTCAAAGCGAGCATACCATTCAGCTTAAAGACGGCGCGCCTTGCAAGTTTGAACTGCTTATCGATCCCCAAACTGATGAACTCATGTGCCGAATTTATAAGCAACATAGACTCGTCGCTAGCCTAAAACAAGGCAAAGAAAATTTATTAGCCAGCCGTCGTTATTTACAGCACTCAGTGATAGCCGTCAGTCTGCTTTGCGTCTTTGCACTTTACTTGAATTAATCAAACCAGTTTAATCCCGCAAAGTGAGGCATAGTGGGTGGGATTAAACTGGGAACATGATTTAGATAATCACATACAGATAGAAGTAAAAACGGCTAAACCACAGTTTTCCTCCATACCCATTAGATTCAAAATCTCAAGCCAAACGGTTGATTTTATTTAATAGTAAAATGAATGTCTGTTGTTCATCTTCACTTAGATTTGACAGGAATTTTTCATTGACCCGCTCAGCTTCGCAAATAAGATCTTGCTCTAATGCTTTGGCTTCATCGGTCAAAAAGATTTGGAAGGCACGCCGATTATCGACTTCTTGATGGCGAGTAATAAGACCTTGCACCTGCAACTGATCGAGTAAGCGCGTCATAGTGTAATTTGCCACATCGCAACGCTTAGACAATTCAGTTTGGCTTATGCCCTCTTCTTGCCACAAAGCAAACAGCACAGGCCACAGTTTTATATCGAGTTGATATCGCTTAAGATGCAGATCAAGCTCATTTTGCAGCTCGATATTTAAGTGGGATACAAGATAGCCTAAGCTTTCATAACGATTCAAACAGCACCTCCTACAGCAAAGGTTTAACGCGTTTTCACTTACTCTGCACGCCATCATAGGAACCCAGAGTTAGTTTTAATACTACCACTTAACCCATAATAAACTAGCTTAGACCACAGCAAATTATGTGATTAACCTACGAGCTCATTCCCCATCTAGATCAGATAAATTGAATTCATTCACAAAATTATAGTAACAGGCCCGACCTAATTTGCCCCATAAACCGCGCTCAAGCGGCAAATAAACACTGTCATCGGTGAGCTTCATCTGTTTTATATCGACTTTATGGTGCTGTGTTTCAATACTGGTTCTTACATTGAGCAGCGAATGGGGTTGCGCTCGCTCGAAATCGACAATCAGTAAGGGAGCATCTTCAACCCGCACTCGCACCTTCTCCACTGGGGTAATTAAGAAATACTCATCATCAATGCAATGTAAAATACTGGCGAACAACTTAGCAAACTTTGCTGGCAGCGATGTGCCTAGATAGGTCCAATCACCCAAGGCGTTAATGTCAAACAATGGGGCTTCACTGCACAATGGCGCAACCGAGGTTAGCTTACTATCGGCGGCGAATTGTTTGAGTGTGTGCTGAATACTGTCAGTCATCTTTTCCATCTAGGCCTCCATCATCCATAAAAAAACCAGCCTTGCGGCTGGCTTTAGTGTGACATTCAACACTTGGATATACCAGTGAGGATAATTACGATCTGACTAACGCAATCAAAACGATATAAACACCACTAGATATTTGCTAACTCGAGTAAGGCCTCAAGTGGATGCTTTGGCTTGTAACCAGCAAAACGTTTTACCTGGCTACGGCACGAATAGCCAGACACTAACACTTGCGGCTGCTCAATTTTTGCTAACGTTTGCTGCCAAGACATGTCGAACAAGGCCTTAGATCTCTCGAGGTTTTCCGCCTCATGACCATAAGTTCCCGCCATACCACAACAACCTAAATTGACTGCGGTTAACTTAGCGCCAAAATGGGCAAAGATTTTAGTCCACTCATTGGCGGTATTTGGCTTGGCAGTCGATTCGGTACAATGACTAAACCAAGTATATTGCTTATCTTGCGCAGCTTTTGCAGGTAAATCTTTGATGACATTCAGTAGCCATTCGTTGGCTAACTTGACCTCAAAATTACCGCGATTAGCCCCTAAGACTTCACGGTATTCATCGCGATAACACAAGACTAAGGCAGGATCGATACCGACCATGGGCATGCCCAGTTTATGGACTTGGTTCAAAAAGTCTGCACTCGACTGCGCCGTTTTAGCAAACTTATCTAAAAATCCCTTGATATGTGTTGGCTTACCATTGGGTTTGTAGGGCAATAACACCGGCTTTAAGCCGAGCTTTTCAATCAATTGGATAAAGCGCAGCACAAGACCTGAATCATAGAAACTGTTAAAGGGATCTTGTACCACCAACACAAACTGCGAGCGCTTCTCTTCTGGAATCGCTTGCAACGCAGCTAAGTCGTAACCACGGCTTGCATGACCATCGAGTCTTTGCTTCAAAGTCGGCACAGATAATGCAGGCGCATCCACATAACCAATCGCCTGTTTAATCACCCATTGGCTCAATGGATTTTGTGCAACAAAGTTAGTGAGACGCGGTGCCGCAGCCATCAATGGCAAGCTATCTTCAATCCCGGCAACGAGATAGTCTTTCGCGGGTCTTAAATAGCGTTGATAGTAAATATTGAAGAACTGCGCCCTAAACTTAGGCACATCCACTTTAACCGGACATTGTCCAGAGCAGGCTTTACAGGCTAAACAGCCCTTGAGCGATTCCATCACCTCGTGGGAGTAATCATAATCACGTTTGGCATTGATGGTATTTTGTATGCGCTGCAATATACCAAAAGGTTTCGCTTTTGCGAGGGCATTAACATCAACCCCTTCAGCCTCAAGCAGTCTTAGCCACTCTCTCATGAGCCCTGCACGCCCCTTAGGTGACTGCACTCTGTCACCCGTCACCTTAAACGATGGGCACATGGGCGAATAGCTACTGTAATTAAAACACAGGCCATTACCGTTACAATTCATCACATCGGGGAACGCATCACGCACATCAACGGGGATTTGTCGATCAAACTTACCGCGCTTAGCACTGTCGACATCGTAATAGAGGGCACCTGTATCTTTAGGCGCCACCAGCTTGCCGGGATTGAGTCGGTTTTCGGGGTCAAACAAACCTTTAATATCTTGCAACACACCGAAAAGTTCATCACCAAAGACAGCTGGACCGTATTCACCGCGCACGCCTTTACCGTGCTCGCCCCACATTAGGCCGCCGTATTTAAGTGTCAGTGCCGCGACTTGATCAGAAATGACTCGTAGTAATTTTTCATCTTCAACATCGCACATATCGAGCGCGGGTCGCACATGCAACACGCCCGCATCCACATGGCCGAACATACCGTATTGCAGATTATGCCCGTCGAGTAACGCGCGAAACTCCATAATGTAATCGGCGAGTTTTTCGGGCGGTACCGCAGTATCTTCAGCAAAGGCGATAGGCTTACGGCGACCTTTAGTGGCGCCGAGTAAGCCAACGGCTTTTTTACGCATGCCGTAAATTTTTTCGATACTCGGCTTATCTTGCGTCACTTGGTAACCCAACACACCGCACTCGCCTTTGCTGATCTGCTCAGTTAACACAGCTTCCAAACTCGCGAGCTTTTGCTCAACTTCGACCGTGTCACCTGCAAATTCGACCATATTGAGGCCATCAATAACTTTACCTGGCACTTCTTGGATAAGATCAGCCACTGAATGCCAGACAATATCTTCACGGGCTAAGTTAAGCACTTTTGAATCGACGGTTTCGACCACAGTCGCCCGCGCGGCAACTAAAGATGGCGCATGACGCAATGCCGATTGGAACGAATCGTACTTAATGTTCACCATAGCGCGCTCAGTCGGCAGCGGGGTGAGATTGAGTTTGGCTTCGGTTATCACCGCAAGCGTGCCCTCTGAGCCCGTCAGAATTCGTGATAAATCGAATTGCGTCAGGTTGTCGTTCCACACGTGTTTTAAGTCATAGCCGGTGAGGAAACGATTGAGCTTCGGAAATTGGTTTTCAATCTGAGTACGCTTTTCACGGCATACCGCCGCCACAGCAGAAATCAGTTTCTGCCCCAGCGGATTATCACTGACATTATCGGGGTTACACAGTAGTCCCGCATCTAGGGGATGCGTATCCAGCACACTGCCATCGATCAACACGCTGCGCAGCGCCAGCACGTGATCTGACGTCTTACCATAGACCAGTGAGCCCGCACCCGAGGCATCGGTATTGATCATGCCACCAATAGTGGCGCGGTTTGAAGTGGATAAATCGGGACTAAAAAAGAATCCATGGGGACGCAATGCATCGTTAAGCGCATCTTTAATCACGCCAGCTTCGACTCGAACCCAACCTTGCTCAGCATTCACTTCGAGCACACGGTTCATGTAACGCGACACATCCAAAATCAAACCATGGGTCAGAGATTGTCCGTTGGTGCCCGTACCACCGCCCCGCGCACTGAAGGTCACGCTGCGAAATGCGTCCGTAGCAGCCAGCGTCAATGCAATTTGAATATCCTGCTGATTTTTAGGATAAAGCACGGCTTGAGGCAAAAATTGATATACAGAGTTGTCGGTGGCTTGCACTAAACGGGCGCTGTAACGTTTGTCTATATCACCGGAATACTCACTTTGCTCCAGTGCATCAAGGTATGCCAAATACACTGGCTCTAATGTTTGTTGATGTGATAGCAGGGGTAGCATAGATGGCTTCTGTCAATTATCGTTATGGCGCCATTATAAACAAAAAAAAGCCGCTAAAAAGCGGCTTTTTTAACAAGTTTATAAAATTACTATCTAGATCAACCGTGCGCTTCGGCTAAATACAACCAAGTATCAATCACAGTATCAGGGTTTAATGACACTGTATCTATGCCTTGTTCTACCAACCAAGCGGCAAAATCAGCGTGATCTGAAGGACCTTGACCACAAATACCTATGTAAGCGCCCTTCGCTTTAGCCGCTTTAATGGCTAATGAGAGTAGCATTTTAACGGCTTCATCACGCTCATCGAATAAATGGCTAATGATACCTGAGTCACGGTCAAGGCCGAGTGTCAGCTGAGTTAAATCGTTTGAGCCGATAGAGAAGCCATCGAAATGCTCAAGGAATTGGTCTGCTAACAGGGCGTTTGAAGGCACTTCACACATCATGATGACACGTAAACCGTCTTTACCACGTTCTAAACCTTGCTCTTTGAGCAAGCCGACCACTTGCTCAGCTTCTTTCACTGTGCGAACGAATGGGATCATGACTTCAACGTTTTTCAGACCCATGTCATTACGAACGCGTTTGATCGCTTCACACTCAAGGGCAAAACAGTCACGGAAAGATTCAGAGATATAACGGCTCGCACCGCGGAAGCCCAGCATTGGGTTCTCTTCTTCTGGCTCGTATCGGTCACCACCAACCAAGTTTGCGTATTCGTTAGACTTAAAGTCTGACATACGTACGATCACTTTCTTCGGATAGAAAGCTGAACCGATAGTCGCAATACCTTCAACCAGACGGGCAATGTAGAACTCAACAGGTGATTCGTAACCAGCAATCATTTCGTTGATTTCAGTTTGCAGCGCTGCATCCTGTTGATTGAATTCGAGCAGTGCTTTCGGATGAATACCAATCATACGGTTGATGATGAATTCTAAACGCGCTAGACCCACACCTTCGTTTGGCAAACGAGCAAAATCAAATGCACGATCAGGGTTACCCACGTTCATCATGATTTTCATTGGCAATGCAGGCAGAGAGTCAACACGGTTTGAAATCACTTCAAACTCTTGTTTACCTTCGTAGATAAAGCCAGTGTCACCTTCGGCGCAAGAAACAGTCACGATTTGACCATTCTTGATACGGTCAGTCACGTCACCACAACCCACCACCGCTGGCACACCTAATTCGCGGGCGATAATTGCCGCATGACAGGTACGACCGCCACGGTTTGTGACGATAGCACTTGCGCGCTTCATGATAGGTTCCCAATCAGGATCTGTCATGTCTGTCACTAACACATCACCAGGTTGGATTTGATCCATATCGGCGATTGAGGTTAATACTTTGGCTACACCAGTACCCACTTTATGGCCAATAGCGCGACCTTCACAGATCACAGCGCCACGGCTCTTTAAGTGATAACGTTCAATCAATTGCACATCTTCACGGCTACGAACCGTTTCTGGACGCGCTTGAACGATATACAATTTGCCATCATTGCCGTCTTTTGCCCATTCGATGTCCATTGGACGACCGTAATGCTTTTCGATCACCATGGCTTGTTTGGCTAATTCTTCAACTTCAGCGTCATTGATAGAGAATTGACGACGTTTGTCAGCAGTAACATCTTCAATTTTGACTTGTTTGCCGTGAGCAGCATCATCTGAATACACCATTTGGATGAGCTTGCTACCGATATTACGGCGCACAACAGCCTTGTGACCTAAGGCTAAAATAGGTTTATGAACATAAAATTCATCTGGGTTTACCGCGCCTTGAACAACCATTTCACCCAGACCAAAAGATGAAGTGATAAACACCACATCATTATTGCCAGATTCAGTGTCCATAGTGAACATCACACCTGAAGCCGCTTTATCTGAACGAACCATGCGTTGTACGCCAGCAGACAAGGCAACACCGTGGTGCTCATAACCTTGATGCACACGGTAGGAAATAGCGCGATCGTTAAAGAGTGAAGCGTACACATGCTTGATCGCTGTCAGTACGGATTCAAATCCTTTTACGTTTAAGAAGGTTTCTTGCTGACCCGCAAAAGAGGCATCTGGCATATCTTCAGCTGTTGCAGAAGAACGTACCGCGAATGACGCTTCGCTAGTTTCAGCGGCAAGTTTATCGTAAGCTTCACGAATCGCTTGCTCTAATGCTGGTTGAAATGGAGTGTCGATAACCCACTGTCTGATCTGTGCACCTACTTTAGCCAGCGCATTGACATCATCTACATCCAGTGTGGCTAGAATGTCATAAATCTTCTGGTTAACTCCGCTTTGTTCAAGGAACTCGTTGAACGCATGGGAAGTTGTCGCAAATCCGCCAGGTACTTGAACACCGGCATTGGCCAGATTGCTGATCATCTCGCCTAGAGAAGCATTTTTACCGCCAACCAAGTTGACGTCACCCATGCCTAATTCTTGATACCAGAGTACGTATTGCTGCACAGTTCTATCTCCGCAAGTTTATTTCAGTGGCCCCTTCACACGAGGGCAGCGGCATTTTACACTCCTGTCGAACACGCGTAAATCTATAATTTTATTTGTAATTTTATTACTACAAGAGGTCAGTATGGCACCAAAAGTATTCTATATCTCCGACGGGACAGCGATCACAGCTGAAGTTTTTGGTCATGCGGTTCTCTCGCAATTTCCATTAGAATTTGAGTCACTTACGATTCCATTTGTCGAAACTCTGACGAAAGCGGAGCAAGTTAAGCGACAAATTAATGATTGTTTTATTACAACAGGTGAGCGGCCGTTAGTATTCCATTCCATCGTAAAAGCCGAGATCCGCGACATCATCTACTCGAGTGAAGGGGTTGATTATGATTTTTTGAATACTTTTGTGGCCCCACTCGAACAACATTTAGGTGTTTCTGCCTCTCCAGTTGTACATAGAACCCATGGAAAAGCGAATCACGGCTATGAAGCGCGTATTGATGCCATTAATTTCGCCATGGATAACGATGATGGCCAGACCATGAAACATATGGATCAAGCCGATCTGGTTTTACTTGGGGTCTCTCGCTGTGGCAAAACGCCATCGAGCCTGTATTTATCAATGCAGTTCGGTATAAAAGCGGCAAACTACCCTTTCACCGAAGATGATATGGATAACCTTAAGTTACCTGAAGCGCTGAAACGCAATAAGAAAAAACTGTTTGGTTTAACGATTGATCCCGTGCGTTTACATGAAATCCGTCAGAGTCGAATGGAGAATAGCCGCTATTCATCGCTCAAACAGTGCCGCTTAGAAGTCAAAGAAGTGGAAATGCTGTTTAAACGCGAACGCATTCCTTACATAGACACCACTAATCATTCCGTGGAAGAAATTGCCACTAAAATATTAGATGTCACGGGCCTAGAACGGCATATGTTCTAAGCCTAATAAGCCAAAATCAGCAAAAGAAACCGAGTGAATTTAGTCTAAAAGAAACTAACTTAAATCAAATTCATTGCACAGTTGCCGACAATTAACGCAATTGGCACTGTGCAACTCGGTTCGATTCGTTATAATCCGAGGCAATCTGGCGAAAAGCGCCGCACGCAAGCTCGGTATTTTGAATGACCATAAAAACAGACGAACTACGCACTTCCTTATTAGCAAAAGTCATCTCACCTGCGCAACTGGCATCTGAGTTCCCATTAACTCAAGATGCAGCCGATTATCTGGTTCAGCAACGTCGTGAAGTCGAAGCCATCATTATGGGTGAAGACCAACGTCTATTAGTGATCATAGGCCCATGTTCAATCCACGATACTAAAGCGGCATTAGATTATGCTCAACGCTTAGCCGCGTTACACCAGGAATTGAAAGATGACTTGTGTATCTTAATGCGCGTCTATTTTGAAAAACCCCGCACAATTGTCGGTTGGAAAGGATTAATTTCAGATCCCGATCTCGATGGCAGTTTCGAACCAAACAAAGGTTTACGCATTGCCCGCGAGTTGCTGCAACAAATCACTGAATTAAAATTGCCTATCGCCACCGAATTTTTAGATATGGTGAACGGTCAGTACATAGCGGATCTCATTACTTGGGGTGCGATTGGTGCGCGTACTACGGAAAGCCAAGTCCACCGTGAAATGGCTTCAGCACTGTCCTGCCCGGTTGGTTTTAAAAATGGTACTGATGGGAACATCAATATTGCCGTTGATGCAGTGCGTGCCGCACAAGTGCCACATGTTTTCTATTCACCAGATAAAGATGGCGCTATGGCGGTCTATCGCACCCACGGTAACCCGTTTGGCCATATCATCCTACGTGGTGGTAAAAAACCTAATTATCACGCACAAGATATCGAAGAAGCGCGTCAACAGCTTGCATCTGTTGGGGTAACTCAACGTATGGTTATCGATTTCAGCCACGGAAACAGTGAGAAGAACCATCTCAAACAACTGATGGTCGCCGATGAAATTATGACTCAAATGCGTGCTGGCAGCACTGCCATCGCAGGTATAATGGCTGAAAGCTTCTTACAAGAAGGTAATCAA
Source organism: Shewanella sp. SW24 (assembly GCF_025653395.1). Lineage (NCBI taxonomy): Bacteria > Pseudomonadati > Pseudomonadota > Gammaproteobacteria > Alteromonadales > Shewanellaceae > Shewanella > Shewanella sp. SW24. The sequence continues at coordinate 9,910 of NZ_JAKKSH010000019.1, read as the reverse complement.
AAAGTCGTTGAAGGCCAGCCACTCTGTTATGGCCAAAGTATCACAGACGCCTGCTTACATTGGGACGACTCTGAAATTCTGCTACGTAAGCTCGCAGCGGCTTCCCGCGAAAGAAAAGCACTGTTAACCAAATAAATCTGAAGTAAAATAAATCGTCCAATAAAAAACCGATCTCATTTCGGTTTTTTTATTGGAAGCATGACATTATCCTCAGTCATATGCCTACTGCACCTTAAAGCCTGTAGTTTTCTATCTTTAACCACCATAAATCTTTATAATTCGAGCTTATTTTGCTGCATTACCTTAGGTTGCTGTATGTCGCTTACCCCCATGTCCACAAACACCGAAAATACCTCACGAATCGAAGCCGCTGAAACACCCTTTCCTGACGCGATTCAAACTCGAATTGATTCCTCAGAAGCGCGCGTGATTAAAGCAGTATTCCCCTCAATCACCAACCATCACAATACGTTATTTGGTGGCGAAGCTTTAGCGTGGATGGATGAAACAGCCTTTATTGCGGCAACTCGTTTCTGCCGTAAAACCTTAGTCACAGTGAGTTCCGATAGAATTGATTTTAAAAAGCCTATCCCAGCTGGCACACTAGCCGAACTCATCGCTCGTGTGATCCATGTAGGTAATACGTCATTAAAAGTTGAAGTCAACATCTATGTCGAAGACATGTATCAAGACCATCGAGAGCATGCCATACGTGGTGTGTTCACCTTTGTTGCGGTTGACGAACAACGAAATCCTACAAAAGTGTGGACATATGGGTAGTTTTTAGACGATTTTAAAGTATAGGTTAGCCCGTACTTTCGGGCTTTCAATTGAAACTATACTGTCCATCTTTTTCCCTGTAAAACACCGACCAAAGTCTAACAACCAGAAACATATCAAAATTTTGTCCTTATTCCTGAATAAAGCAATAGGATCCTTGATTACTTTTCTGTTACATTGAGTTCAATCTTCACGCGCACCGAACATAATCATAAAAGCCATGAAGCTAGAAAACTTAAATATTATTATCGCAGACGATCATCCATTGTTCAGAAATGCACTACGTCAAGCGCTGACCAGCGCTTTCGAGCATGCACAGTGGTTTGAAGCCGACAGTGCTGACGCACTGCAATCTGTATTGGATGTTCGAAGCATCGATTACGATCTTGTACTGTTAGATCTGCAGATGCCGGGGTCCCACGGCTACTCCACACTTATCCACCTACGCTCACATTATCCTGAGTTACCCGTTGTGGTGATTTCAGCCCACGAGGATATCAATACCATTAGCCGTGCGATTCATTATGGCAGCAGTGGTTTTATTCCTAAATCAGCTTCAATGGAAACCCTAAAAGAGGCGCTAAGTGCGGTGTTATTCGGTGATATTTGGTTGCCTAAAGGCACTGAGATTATTGCTATCAATGACGATGCCATTGATAAAATGGCCAGCAAGTTATCCGATCTCACGCCGCAACAATATAAAGTGTTGCAGATGTTTGCCGAAGGGTTATTAAATAAACAAATAGCCTACGATCTTGGCGTGTCTGAGGCGACCATCAAGGCGCACGCTACCGCCATATTTAGAAAACTTGGCGTTCGCAACCGCACTCAAGCAGTTATTGCCCTTGCGCAACTCGAGATGGATAAAGTCGATTTATCTTAATCGCTAAACCCATAAAAAATGCCGCTTATATTAGCGGCATTTTTTATATCAGTAAATCATTGCCAATTAACGCATTGGCAGATTTTTATCGGCAAACATTTCATCTATGAGCTGTTGATCCCGTAAAGCTACGGCTTTCTCCACCACATCACGGGTTAAATGCGGCGCAAAGTGCTGAATAAAATCATACATATAACTGCGCAAGAAACTGCCCTTCCTAAAACCAATTTTAGTCGTACTGTGGGCAAACAAATGACCAGCATCAATAGCGACTAAATCTTTATCAACATTTGGATCAATGGCCATAGACGCGATGACACCCACGCCTAATCCTAAACGAACATAGGTTTTAAGCACATCGGCACTGGTCGCACTAAAGACAACACGCGGCTCTAAATTTGCCCGATTGAACGCTTTCTCAATTTCAGAAGCACGATCAAAACCAAAGACATAGGTCACTAAGGGGAAACGGGCTAAATCTTCGATACTAATCAAGCTGCCTTGATTGCGGGTCGCAAGAGGATGGTCTTTGGGCACAACGATAGAGCGGTTCCAGTGGTAACAAGGCAACATGATCAGATCTGAATATAAATGCATTGCTTCGGTCGCAATGGCAAAATCTGCATCACCGCGAGCCGCCTGTTCGCTGATCTGCGACGGTGTCCCTTGGTGCATATGCAAGTTCACTTTAGGATAGCGATCAATAAACTGACGAATTATCGTCGGTAATGCATAGCGTGCCTGAGTATCTGTTGTGGAAATATTTAACTCACCTTGATCTGGCTTAGTATATTCTTCAGACACTTTTTTGATACTTTCAACTTTACCTAAAATATCATTGGCAATGCTGATCACTTGCAAACCCGCAGGTGTGACATGGGTTAAATGCTTACCGCTACGACCAAATATTTGGATCCCCAACTCATCTTCAAGCATACGAACTTGTTTACTGATCCCAGGTTGAGAGGTATACAAGTTTTCAGCTGTCGCCGATACATTGAGGTTATGTTTTACGACCTCAGCAATATACCTGAGTTGTTGCAGTTTCATCTTATTTCCTTGTCTCAAACACGCAAAATGCCATTAACAACTGAGCCCTCAAAGCACTCTCAGCTATAATCAATCGTTATAGTATATAGTAAAAATTAAAGCAAATAGGAATATAGAGCACAAGTCTACAGATTCATACGACAGAAATGATAACCTAGGCTAAGATAACTATGCTAGTTTATTGATTTATTGTAGCATTAGCTCAATTGGATAAATAATGGAACATCTATGTCATTCACCTTGGTTCTGATCCTCATCGGTGCGCTTTTACTGCTTGTTATCGGAATTAACGTATTACAGCAACAAAAAGAACGTGTAGAGGCTGAGCGTCGCATTGAATTTGCCCGTCAAAGAGCAATTATCGATGAAACTGAAACTGTGTTATCAAACACAGGAATGATGCCTTGTAGCACGAATATAGTATTGGTTTTGTACCGGCGTGTACAAGATGCCTTGCAGTCTGCAACAGCGATCAGTAATGGCCAACAACAGTCTGACTACCAACGTCGCTTAGCCGATATTAATAATCAAATAACAAGCTTACAGTCTGGACAACCTCAAACTCCTCCAATTGAGAATTTCAGACTACCCGATAATGACAAACAAATTTTAGCGCTTGTTCAAACCTTAAAAAAATTAAAGGCGATACTCAGAGCCGAGCATAATAAAGGTAAAGTCGATCCGAGCATTTTTGCTCAAGAAGAAAGCCGCATCGACAGTTTACAGCTCAGAATTAATGTCGATTCTATGCTTTCTCGTGCCCGCGCGGCCAGTTTTATGAAGCAATATGGCTCATCAAAACAAATGGTAACCAAAGCCCTATCAACATTACACGCCATTAAGGCACAAACGCCTAATGATCCCTTCATTGGGCGTAAAGTCGATGAGGCTAAACAATTACTTGATGAAATTATGGGGGCACAGAAACAATCTGAGCCCAGTGCGCCTAGACCTAAAAATGAAGAAGATGATATCGATATGCTGTTTCAACCTAAAAAGAAATGGTGATCAGTCTCTATTTGCTTACCGTTAAGTTGAATTAGCGACACATTTGCCACTCATGCTACCGCGTCATTGTGAGTCAGTTTGTATCTGTAAGTGTAAAGTACTCAGTAAGTGTAAAGTACTCAGTAAGTGTAAAGTACTCAACATGTTTGAATTATTATCTATAGCAACAAATTGATATCGAAAATGCAAACAAAAAGCCAAGTCATATCTGACTTGGCTTTTTTGTTGTTCTCTTAGCGTTAAGCTAGCTTAATCCGTCGCTATGCGCCTTTCTTGGCCTTATTGGTAGATTCACTCACCCACTTCCCATTGACGTAATGCGCAGACCAACCCGTGGCTTTGCCATCGACTTCAGTCGCAACGTATTGCTCTTTCGTCTTACGGCTAAACTTCACCGCAGCCTTATTGCCTTCATCATCAGTGACTGGCGCATCCGCTAAATACTGATACTTAGGCCATAGCAGCTCACGGTATTGAACCAGTTCCTCAACCAAAGGCGCACGGGTTTCACGTGATTTAGGAAAAGTACTAGCCGCTAAGAAGATACCCGCCGCACCATCACGTAATACGAAATGGGCATCCGATTTACTGCATTTCAGTTCAGGTAAATAAATAGGATCTTCTTTTGGCGGCGCCGCCTCACCATTTTTCAGTAATTTACGGGTATTCTTACACTCTTCATTGGTACAGCCAAAGTACTTACCAAAACGACCATTTTTCAGTTCCATATCGTGACCACAGCGATCACACTCAATCAGTGGACCTTCATAGCCTTTGATCTTGAATTGGCCTTCTTCGACTTCATAGCCTTCACAGATTGGATTGTTACCGCAGACGTGTAACTTACGCTTCTCATCGATCAGGTAACTGTCCATTGCCGTGCCGCAAATACTACAACGGTGCTTCGCACGCAGTGCATCTGTTTCGGCATCTTCACTGTTTTCGCTAATCGCCTCAACGCCAGGCGTGAGGTTCATCGTCGTCTTACAGCGTTCTTTAGGGGGCAATTCATAACCAGAGCAACCAAGGAAAACACCTGTCGTTCCAGTGCGGATCCCCATAGGACGACCACAAGTTGGGCACTTGATATCCGTCATCACCATTTGGTTAAGACGCATACCACCTTCTTCAGGATCCAGCTCTGCTTTTTCTAATTGCTTAGTAAAGTCAGCATAGAAACCATCAAGTACTTTTTTCCAGTCTAACTCGCCCCGAGCCACATCATCTAATGTTTGCTCCATGCTGGCGGTAAAGTCATAGCTCATCAAATCAGCAAAACTGCTCACCAATCGTTCGCTGACAATTTCACCCATTTTTTCGGCATAGAAACGACGATTTTCGACTTTTACATAACCACGATCTTGAATCGTTGAAATGATGGTTGCGTAGGTTGATGGGCGGCCAATGCCGCGTTTTTCTAATTCTTTTACTAAAGAAGCTTCGCTGTATCGTGCTGGCGGCTTAGTAAAATGTTGTTTAGGCTGCAATTCTTTTAATGCTAATACATCGCCTTGTGCCACAAATGGCAACGTATTGTCTTCTTCGTTTTTCTTCTTGAGTGCTGTTTGCACGCGAGTCCAACCATCAAAACGTAAAGTACGTCCAGTAGCCTTGAGCTCATAGTCACCCGCTTTCACGGTCAACTTAGTGGCATCATATTGTGCAGGTGTCATTTGACATGAGACAAACTGGCGCCAAATAAGCTCATATAAGCGCTGAGCGTCACGTTCCATGTCAGATAAGGTCGCTGCTTGCACTTGAACGTTCGATGGACGAATCGCTTCGTGAGCCTCTTGTGCGCCTTCTTTTGATCCGTATCGAATCGGTTCGGCGGGTAGATATTTATCACCAAACTCTTTAGCAATCATATCACGCAAGTTTTCAACGGCTTCTTGACTCAAATTGGTCGAGTCGGTACGCATATAAGTGATATGACCAGCTTCGTAAAGTCGCTGCGCCATCATCATGGTCTTCTTTACACCAAAACCTAAACGTGTACTCGCGGCCTGTTGCAGTGTCGACGTAATAAAAGGAGCCGATGGTTTACTTTGAGTCGCTTTATCTTCGCGGGCCAGCACAGTAAAACTTGCCGCAGATAACGCTTGAACCGCAGCCATCGCTTGCTGTTCATTGATAGGATTAAAGGCAGCATCTAGATGCTTAACCACTTCCATCCGCAAAGCTTCTTGAGCGGGCGTATTGAGCTCTGCGTGTACATCCCAAAATTCTTCAGGCACAAAGGCTTTGATTTCGCTTTCGCGTTCGACCACTAAACGCACGGCAACCGACTGCACTCGCCCAGCGGATAAACCACGAGCGACTTTTTTCCACAGCAGAGGCGACACCATAAAACCGACAACTCTGTCTAAGAAGCGGCGCGCTTGTTGGGCATTAACCATGTTAGTGTCGAGTGTCGACGGTTTACTAAAAGCATCTTGAATCGCAGACTTAGTAATTTCGTTGAAAACAACACGTTGATACCGTGAAGGATCACCACCAATCACCTCTTGCAAATGCCAGGCGATAGCTTCTCCCTCACGGTCTAAGTCGGTTGCGAGATAGATTTGGTCAGCAGAATCGGCAAGTGCCTGTAACTCTTTAACGACTTTTTCTTTACCCGGCAAAATTTGGTACTTAGCCGCCCAGCCCTTTTCAGGGTTTACGCCCATACGAGACACTAGCGCTTGCTGATCTTTCACCTTTTTATATTGAGCTTTTTCTTCTGGCGACATCTTCTTAACTTCGGCAGCGGATTTAACCTTTTCATTGCCTTCTGAAGTCGATGATGTCGGCAGATCACGGATGTGACCTACGCTCGATTTAACGATGAATTCTTTGCCAAGATATTTATTAATAGTCTTAGCTTTGGCCGGTGATTCGACAATAACTAGCGATTTACCCATAGTTTAATTTGCGCCAAAAAATCTCAAGAAGGTGGAAATTGGCACCATATATAGAGGGTTGTACTGATAGTTTCAAGTTAATCCCTCTTTTATATGTACCAGCGAGTCACTTTTTAATCAAAGTTGAAAAAATGTAAAAATATAATATGCGTAATTAAAAACTAATATTTCATTATTTGCCAGCAAGCAAGAAATAGTTATGCATTTATCGTGAAAAAGTCGCTTTGAGCACAAAACCGTCCGCTTGTGCACTCGAAAAGCTTCAGTATACTGGGTTCCCTCAGGGACCATATGAACAAATAATAACTTTCCCTATCACAAGGATAAGCAATGAAGCACTTTGAAGCGAATTTTGATGGACTCGTTGGACCAACACACAATTATGCAGGGTTGTCTTTTGGCAATGTAGCCTCACTTAGCAATGCCGCCTTAGTTTCCAACCCCAAAGCTGCAGCAAAACAAGGACTCCAAAAAGCCAAAGCACTAGCCGATATGGGCATGGTTCAAGGAATATTAGCTCCTCAAGAGCGCCCAGATCTCTATACATTGCGCCGAATTGGATTTTCCGGCTCTGATGCTAATGTATTAAAACAAGCGGCAAAAGAAGCGCCTATGTTACTTAATGCCTGTTGCAGTGCTTCCAGTATGTGGACAGCCAATGCCGCTACCGTCTCACCAAGTGCAGATACACGTGACGGCAAACTGCATTTCACCCCAGCAAATTTAGTCGACAAACTGCATCGCAGCATCGAGCCTTTGACAACGGGGCGCATATTAACAGCAACTTTCAGTGATCCCCACTATTTTCATCACCATAGTCACTTACCTGAGCATAATAGCTTCGGTGATGAAGGTGCCGCAAACCACACTCGTCTCTGCAATGAATACGGCCATGCTGGTGTTGAGCTGTTTGTTTATGGACAAGAAGCCACTAATCCCAATGCACCTAAACCGCAAAAATATCCAGCAAGACAAACCTTAGAAGCGTCGATGGCAGTCGCACGCTTACATCAGCTGGAAGACGATAATTGCGTCTTCATCCAACAGAATCCTGATGTGATTGATCAAGGTGTATTCCATAACGATGTTATCGCAGTAGGTAATCAAAATGTCCTGTTCTACCACGAACAAGCCTTCTTAAATACCCAGAATAAGATCGATGAAATTAAACGTAAACTCGACACTGAGCTGTATTTCATTGAAGTGCCAACCGCGAAAGTAGCAATTAACGACGCAGTCAAAAGCTATTTATTCAATACTCAAATTATTACGTTGCCATCCGGTGAAATGGCGATTATTGCCCCAACAGATTGCCAAGAAAATCCCGCGGTATTTGCCTATTTGAACGAATTACTCACGTTAAACACGCCGATTAAGCAAGTGCTTTATTTCGACGTAAAACAAAGCATGCAAAACGGTGGCGGTCCTGCTTGTCTTCGTTTACGTGTCGCCATGAATGAAGTGGAAGTCGCAGCGGTAAATCAACACACTCTGATGAATGATGCTTTATTTACTCGTTTAAACCTTTGGGTAGACAAACATTATCGAGACAGATTAACCACCCAAGATCTTGCAGACCCTCAGCTAATCATCGAATCTCGAACAGCTCTAGATGAACTGACACAGATCATGAAACTAGGTAGCGTGTATCAGTTCCAGCGTTAGGAATTATTCCTAACGCTGGAACTACATCATTATAAAATTCGACAGACCTACAATAGAAAAAGAGCACCTTAGATGCTCTTTTTATTTGAATAAGGTCCTTAAAACTAGCTGATTCTAATCGGAATAGATAGAACCTGAGTCACTGACCCATTAGGGGTTTCAACCTCAACAATAAGAGTACCTGCATTAGGTTGCTCTTCACCTTTCAGTGTCACACTAAACTCACGTCCCGCGTTATAGTTACTACTTGGCCAAATATATTGAGCACTACTAGCAACAGAACCTGCGCTTGCTTTAAATCTAACAATACTACCAGCAGGCATTTGTTGGTTATGTAAGTCAGATATAGTGAAATAAACAGTAGCGGCATCTTTACCTATTAAGTCAATACGTTGGTCTTTGCTGATGCTGTAACTATCGTCGATAAGCACATCAGCAATCGGAGTCGCATAAGCAGTACTTCCTGACATGACAATCACTAAACTGCCTCTCACATATAGTGATTTTGAATCTGTAATACCATCAGCACAAGCAGCATGTGCAGGCTCAGAGCAGAGTACACCGTTATATTTACTATCTTTTATATCAAAAACACCATTAGAATTAAAATCAATTAACTCTTCTAATTCCCCACCAATTTGTCCACCCGCTTGCTGAGGATTAAAAATGCCATCTTCATTATAATCATTGAAAGCATCATCCAAATCAAATGGCTTACCACTTACATCCTTTTGAGTTAAAAATGCTGTTGCTTCAGAAGAATCAAAGCGACCATTGCCATTAAGATCTGGGAAGGATTCTTCGCCAATCGCAGTTGCAGTAATAGTTGCTCGACCACCATATTTCTGGCCATAATAATTACCTAAATTAGGCGCAAGTATCGCAATAGGATTGCGAATTAATGCGCCTGTTGCGTCAATAAGAGACTGCCCTTCAGGCCTAGTTAACTGACTCGTCCAAACAACACTACATGTACCTTTAACAGTCTGACAAGCATCTTCAATAGAGCCACCTTCAGTGGTAAAAGATACTGTTGTGCCATCTGGAACAGGGTTATTGAATGCATCGGCTAGGCGTGCAGTAACGGTCACTTTGGTGCCATCAACGTTCCAACCTTCAGCATTGAGTACTGTTGCAGAAAGTGAAAAACTGTCTTGATCGGGTATCCCTGTCGAGATGATGAGCTGACTTGATTGACTTGAAATAACTGGCGAAGAGCCAGCAATAGTGCCTGTTACTCTTACCGAAGTAGCAACAGTCCCTGTTCTTACAACTGTCTGAACAATGCCTTGATTGTTAGTCGTTGCACTTGATGGGTCAAGCACTATGCCTCCCGTCGTAGTGTTCAAACTAAAGTTAACTAACTGGTTACTCCCGAATTCAACTCCGAAGTGCGACACTCGACAATTAAGCAGCTAACTGGTGAAACACCACCGCAGGCTGCTTAAACTTCAAACACTTTTTGGGTCGATAGTTAATTCTATTCTGAGCAAATTCGATTAATTCATTACTCACTAGCCTCAAATCAACCCCTTTTTTGACGTACTGCCGCAGTAATCCATTGGCGTTTTCATTCGCACCACGTTCACAAGAACGATAAGGGTGCGCAAAATACACCTGC
>NZ_JAKKSH010000018.1:0-94047 GCF_025653395.1 Shewanella sp. SW24 | reverse complement strand
TATGTTAACGATTAACCAACCAGCAAGTTGCTAAGACACTTGATTTGATGATGAGACAGTCAGACTGATCTACTAAAAACCTTACGAAAACATAGGCTCTGATGAAGCCGCAGGGATGATAAGGACAGTAGAAGCAAATATCCATCAGGGCCAGAGGAATCCCTCAATAACAGGCCGAATATATGGGTGCAATGAACTCTTCTCAAAATTGATATCGAATGTCTTGCAAACCGGATGGGTCCATATATGTTGTTCAAGTCCATCCTTGGATGCTCGACCGCCCCGTCCATGGGGCGGACGGTCGTCTCGTAAATCACCATGGCTCTCCTTTTTAGCGTTAGTGTAATCTGTAGATTTAAAAGCCTTACGCTGCACGCTTTTGGACAAAAGATAGTTAGAGTCAGCTCCTCAGAATCCCACTTTCAGATAACTTCTCGTATCCACAAATGTCAAATTCCACCGCTGTCAGCTGTGCCTGATGATGTTTCTTTTACCCAGAACCATGCGCCTTTCACAATGCTATCCAAATTCAATTCCAACTCTGTAATAACCAGCTTTGCCTGAAACAACGCCGTTATAGCTAATACAACCGTTAGCCACATTGTCACGTTTGTTCTTCTTCGTTCAGTAGCATCAAGTTGTAACAGTTCCATTGTTGTCAGTGCCTTACCTTTAATCCTGCACTCATATTGATTAACCAGTTCAATATCGCCCGATTCCGCCAATGATCTCATAACTAATAGCGTTGCTTGCTTTAACGTCGGGTATTGAGGGTGCAAGATAGCGTACATCCCATAGATGTTATTCAGAATTCGCATCACATTTAGTGTCTGTGTGTGGTTATTTTCAGACAATTCAATAACCGCACGTAGAACCCTGCTTCTATCAGGTCTCTTATGTTTCTTCTTTGAGTGCAGTAACTGAGGAACAGCGTACCTCCACAGTGCATACTTGGACTGTATCTTATAGAACCCAGTTACCTCATGTATCAGAAAATCAAATGGGGATTCATATGTGTGCGTAACCAAGCCATGATAATGATTTATGGTAAAGTTCAGCACTGTCAGATTTTGTAGGTCTAACAACATACTTCTGTCATGGGTTCTCTTGGCTTCATTCCACACTTTTACTTTAAGCTTGTTGCCATTATCAACTACGGCATCAGCAAGGTAGCTCCCATGACTATCGGTCACATAAACACTATAACAATCGATCTCCTTGCCACTGTCTCCGCTACGGGGAATTCGTTCAGGAGTATGTATAGTTAACGCCTTAGTTAGTTCATTTATGAATATTTTATCTAGCCAACTCAGTACCATAGCTAATCATCCATATGCCTTTAATTTCATTTAATAATACGCCTGTTAGTAACTAACACAAAGTAACCCGACTAATCCGTAATTAATACGTTATTTATAAGCCAAATACCTCGACAACATGCTTTGGGGCAATAGCTTTTTAGCTAAACTAACAGCAGAAGTGTTAGTTAGGATTGGCATTGTTGTACCAGTGACCGTTGGCGACATGGATGTCGCCGTCGAGCCTCATGGATGCTTATTTTGCAAGAAATAGACGGCGTGTCACTGGGGAAACAATGACAATTCATGCAGCACAATTGACGATACAACTATCTTTCTTTGGGGCATAAGAGAGTTAACAGCAGATGGCTGCTATTGGCAGAAATCAGAAGGTCTAATGTAGATATTCCATCCGTAATTATCTTCGGTTTTTTAGTTTACGCTGTAACCAGTGCCGTTTTAAGCGCTGTGGTTTCCTGTGGTGTTAATGGCCGCATTTGACCTTCTTGTAACTCACCAGATGCTAATTCACGTAAATTCAGCGCCATTATGGCGATGCGCTCAAGATCGATAACGCGATATCCGAGCGCCTTGGACATACGCCGAATTTGTCGATTTAATCCCTGAGTCAGCACGATTTCAAAGCTGTCCGAACTGAGGCGGCAAACTTGGCAGGGCAGGGTTTGCACATCTTTATAATTCACTCCACTGGCCATTTGTTCAACAAAATCATCAGTGAATGGCCTATCGAGGCGCACATGGTAGGTTTTGCTGTGGGCAAAGCTGGGGTGTATGAGTTTATGGGTCAGCTCACCATCGTTAGTTAACAGCAACAGGCCGCGGGAGTCCTTATCGAGTCTGCCGACGGGGTAGAGTCTTGGCGCTTTGGGAAGTAGGTGTATGAGGCTCGTTTCATCCTGCTCAAGCAGACGGCAATCTGTGCCCACAGCTTTGTTAAATACCCAATAGGCGAGTGTTTCGGCTTTAGTGATAGGTTTGCCATCAAACTCAATACGGTCGAGGCAGTTTAATGACTCGTCTAAACAGATGGGATCTGTGTGACGGGCGATACCGCCATTGAGTGTGATGCGCCCAGCCTCAATCAAACGGCAGGCTTCACGGCGTGAGCCTATGCCACACTGGGCGAGGTATTTTGCTAAGCGCATGGATTACCCTAAAGTATTTGGCGTTCTTGGGCGCGATGATACAGTATTTTTGATAGGCGCCGCATTGCAAAGGCTAGGCTTAAACACCAAATAATACTCAAGTTAGTTTGGAGCCACATATTGGCTGAAACAGTACAAAAGTATGTTTGGGGCACACAGGGAGGGAAATCCAATATTGTCCAATCTAATTGCAGGGTTAAACTCACTGCACTACAAAAGCTGATCAGGCTCAAATAGAACAGTGGCTTTGGGCAAATAAACCGAGGCACTATCCCCGCTATAATCACAAGGCTGTGTAAGGTGAGGGTGCTTAATAGATAACTCGTTGAAACTATTCGGTGTATGCTCAAAAAATTAATGGGGAATATTCCCATCAAAATCACAGATACTCCTACCCAAGCACCTGTAAGTGCGATGCATTGGCTGAACGTATCCAGTTTTAGTAAGTAGAGCCCGGTCATTGAAATGAGTATGCAGAGCCCTGCAGCCAATAAGCTTAAATTAAACACATAAGCGAGGGGTGAGTTGATATAGTTACCTAAAAAATCAGCTCGTATTTGTAAGACTTGAACTCCAACGTTTTGATATTCAGCATAAATAGCAATTAAAACTCCAGAAGCGCTAATAAAGGCTGCGCCTACAATCAACCATGTAATAAGACGATGTAGATCGTAATAACTTGGTTCTTGGTGATAAAGAGGATTCATGGAGACTAAAAATATACTGACGGGATATGACCACATTGAATGCGGTAACTTGCCTGAATTGTTTAATGAAGGCAAGCGAGTTGATGCTTTTTCGTCAAAAGAGGGCTTTAAAATGACAAGGAACGCCTAGTGCGTTCCTTGTCATAAACGTTAGATTCTACTCATGCGACTCAAATATCATTTAGTGTCGTTTGCGGAAAATTACAATCGCAACAGCCACTACGGCTAAAATCATACAGTACCAAGCGTGTGATACCGCTGCTAATGGCGTGATGCTAAAGGTCGAAGCAATTAAGAGTGCCTGTGCACCATACGGGATTAAACCTTGGATAATACAGGCGAAAATATCGAGTATGCTGGCGGCACGTTTTGGACTCACGCCATGTTTCTCTGCTAAGTCTTTTGCAATATCCCCCGTCACCACGATAGAAACCGTGTTGTTAGCCACACAAGAGTTAGTCACTGCGACTATACCAGCCATGCCTAGCTCAGCAGCGCGGCATGAAGCTTCACCTTGCGCCTTGGAGAAACGAGTGATCAGCTTTTCAATCTGTTTACTCACAAAGGCAAGACCACCTTGCTGCTGCATGAGTGCGGCTAAACCACCCACTAGCATAGACAGAATGAAAATCTCCTGCATATTGCTAAAGCCAGCATAAATATCTTTACCGAATTGGATCATGCCGTAATCCATAGTAAACAGGCCGGTTGCGCCCGCTAATAAGATACCTAAGGTCAAGACCACAAATACGTTCAGACCCGCCACAGCTAAGATCAAAATGGTCAGATAAGGAATGACCTTAATAAGATCGATATTCTGCGTTGCTAATTCTGCTTGTCCTTGTCCGGCAAATACAAAGGCGATTAAAGTTAGCAGTGATGCGGGAATAGCGAAAATCAAATTTTCACGAAATTTATCTTTCATATCACAGCCTTGGGTGCGCGTAGCTGCAATTGTGGTATCGGAAATAATCGACAAGTTGTCACCAAATAGGGCGCCAGACATCACGGCTCCCGCCATCAGTGCATAGTCGATTTGCGCTTGGTCGGCTACGCCTAGGGCGATGGGAGCGACAGCAGCGATTGTCCCCATAGAGGTTCCCATGGCCGTTGCGATAAAAGCGGCAATCACGAAGAAACCAGGTAGTAACAGGTTCGATGGGATTAACGATAAACCAAGAGCAACAGTAGCATCGACGCCGCCAGTGGCTTTAGCGACTGCAGCGAAGGCGCCTGCAAGTAAGTAAATTAAACACATAGCAATAATATTGCTGTGACCAATACCGCCAATAAAGGTATCAATCGATTGATTTAATTTCTGTTTTGATAAAATCAACGCCAGAATGATTGCAGGTAAAATAGCGATAACGCTGGGTAATTGATAGAAGGCAAAGTCGACACCTTGGCTTTGGAAATACACACCCGCGCCAATGAAAAGACCAAGGAAAACAAATAATGGCAACAGGGCAATAAAAGATGCCGGGCTGTGCTGTGCTGCTGTTGGATTGCTCAAATGTTATCTCTCTTTCGCTTAGGGTTTTTCCGCAGGATCCTTGGCAGTCAAACTCGCTTAAATTCAGTGTTGCCTCGGCATCGTATCCTAGCAACTTGAGGCAAAGCATATTTGATCACTGATAACCTGTCAATTTAGACGTCTAGATGTTTTTACTTCCGTTGTGATCGCTAGGTTATTAATAGGTTGTATAAGATGAAAATTAGTCTTTATTTTAATTACTAATCAATATTTTACCTGTTTTCATTTAGATTGAGTTAGAGGGTTTATATCTGATTTAGCGTGTATTTCAACTGAATGGAATAGCGTAAAATTTAAGCGGATGACTGGTGTGATGGAGTAAGCCGGCTATTTATTGCTCCATTTAGTGTGAGTTGTTGGTGGGTAAGACAGCATAAATAGCGTAAATGATGAGTGGCATTAATCAATAGGGCTCATTTGGGGACGTATTGACTTAGTTCGCTTGTGCAGCGTTGTGATAGCAATGATAAGTCAAATAACTTTAATAAAACCTTAATAAGCAATCTATTGTTTTTAAATGTAAAACAGTTTCAAGCATCTAAAATCCCCATAAAAACTAATGGCAACAATTTGTATTGAAGTAGAGACTTTAATAGAATCCGCACAAATTATGTTAATTACTCTTAGTGCTTTGTTTAAATTTAACTGGATGAAGCGTTTATTGCTGATCCCTCAGATCTTCCTACCACAGTGGGTATTATCATGATACGTCGCGCTAAGCCATTACTCGGAACGCTGGTGGAAATCGCTGCCGAGTCACTGCCAAATCAAAGCGGTGAGGTACAACTTAAAGATAAAGCATTGGAAGCGGCTATTAGCGCGGCTTTTTCGCGTGTGACCCATATTGGGCGGTTGCTGAGCTTCCATCAACAGGACAGCGAGTTAAATCAGTTAAATCGGCAGCCGGGAATTTGGGTAACGTTAAGCCAAGATAGTTTACGAGTGCTCAAGTTGGCTAAGGGGCTGGGTAAGGCGAGCAACAACTTATTCAATTGTACCGTTGGCGGCGAAATGATGTCTCGCGGCGCTTTGCCTGCTTACCTTGGTATGCCATTGTTATTGCAAGGTGACTGGCAAGATATTGAAATAAAAGGTAATCAAGCGCGGTTAGCTAGACCGCTAATTTTAACCTTAGATGGTATAGCTAAAGGTTATGCGGTTGATATGGCAGTGAGTGAGCTGCGTCGCGCTGGCGTGAGCGGAGGTTGGGTCAATGCGGGTGGCGATTTAAAAGTTTTTGGCAGTGCATCTTTAAATGTAGTGTGCCGTGGTCCATTAGGAGCGAGCCAAAAGCTCTGCGTTAGTAATATGGCGCTCGCCAGCTCAAGGGTCTCACAAACCTTAAGTCATGATTACCCTGCACTATTACTGCCAACTGGCAATGTTGCCGATACGAACGTCGATGCTGAAAGCGAGCGTATTGTTAGTGTGAGAGCCTCTTTTGCTTGGCGCGCCGATGCGTTAACGAAAGTCGCAGGCTACCTTAATCCCGACTTGGCCGCTGAAAAAATTGCTCACTTGGGTGGTCAATTAGTCAGTTTTGATTGATGTATCTTTTGCCTGTTTTACAGCTTTTGCAGATGATTGAATTAGAAATTCAATCATTACTGTGAGTTAACATTAAGCAGTTAGTACTGTTATTCGCACTTTAACGGGTGAATCGATACAACTTGGGTTTCTTTACCGTTATTTGCAACTTGCATACGGTTGTGGGCTTTTATTGTCTTCAAGCTTTGCTTGGTATTATTTCCATTAAAAAGAGTGCCTACATTGGGCACTCTTTTCGTTTCAATAGCTTATCGCTAACCATGTGTCGTTAGTCATTTATCTTAAGCGACTTTAAATCGCGCAACTTCTTTTTGTAGGTTGCTGCAAATGGCTTTAGTGTTGACGACTATTTGCTGCGTTTCTTGGATCACTAAGTTGCAGTATCTTGTTTTATCGGATAATTCGGTCAAGTTACGATTAATTTCTTCGGTCACATGGGTTTGCTCTTCGGTCGCAGTCGCCGTTTGAGTGGACATCTCACTGACCTTAGAGGTGGAGTTTAGAATCTCATCTAATGCATCTTGGGTCTGGCTGGCGAGGGTCACGGTTGATGTGGTCAGGCTAGCTCCCGATTCAATGCTTTTAACCGCATCATTTACTCCGCGTTGCAACTCTTCAATCATGCGCTGAATATCTTGGGTTGAGGTTTCGGTACGACTCGCCAGTGTACGTACTTCATCGGCAACTACGGCAAAGCCACGGCCCTGTTCGCCAGCGCGCGCCGCTTCAATGGCCGCGTTAAGGGCAAGGAGGTTAGTTTGCTCAGCGATTGAGCGAATCACATCAAGCACTGAGGCAATATTGGCAGAATTGACTGAAAGTTTTTCAATAACTGTCACTGCATTTTTAACTGATTCAGACAGTTGCTGAATATGATTAACGGACTGGGCGAGGATATTTTTACCCTCTACTGTTTGGTCATTCACTTTAGTGATTTCGGTGGCAGTATGAAGAGCGTTACTGGCGACTTCTCTTACGGCTGCACTCATTTCATTTACTGCTGTGACAATAGTATCGACAAACTGCTCTTGTTCATGGCTGATGTTGATTGTGGTAGCTGACTTAGTTGCAAGGCTTTCAACGGTTTGGCTCACATCTTTAGTTTGACCAATAATCGAGATGACCATTTGCTGTAGCTGCTCTACAAATAAGTTAAATGCATGGGCGAGCTCGCCGATTTCATCCTGACGTGTGATAGGGATCCTTTGGGTTAAGTTACCGTCACCATCGACAATGTCATTGATCCTGCTAGTGATATCTTCAATTGCATTGACTATGATTTTAGGTCCGAAGTAGGCAATCAACAGCGCCACAATGGCGACTAAGCTCGCTATCGTTAAGGATATTTGGGTTTGCGTAGTTGCCTGTTCCGTTGCTTGTAAATCTAGCTCTTTTACTCTGTTATCGGCGGCTTCGCCCGCAGCATTGTAGATATCTCTTAATGCCTTAAATTCTTGCTTGGATTTGGTTTCGTGGAGTTGTTTCGCGCGTTCAAAATCATTACTTTTGACGGCATTAATGACCTCTGATGAGGCCTGATACCAGAGCGAAAACTGCGCCTCAAAGCCATTGGTTGATTGCAGTACTTGCAGGTGATCTGTCAGGATTTGTTTAAATTCTCCCATTCTGTCACGGGCTTGATCGACATTCTCTTGCCAGTTATCAATTTCACTTTTGCGATTATCGGCAGATAATTCTTCCCTGAGTAACACTTCTTCACTTAGCTGCGCCTGATAAAGGTCGCGATCTGCATTGAGAATTGCCGAAATTGCGGGATTAAATAACTGACTAAATTCCTGCATCTGTTTCACAGTGGCACGGCTTTGCATAGCGTCGGTGACCGCCATGACAATGAGCGCTGTCGCCATAATGGCAAACATCAGTGAAAACTTAACGCGAATACTGTTAAACATAGGACGATCTCCATTAATAACTTAATAAATAGCTTAGCCGTTATTTATAGAATTGCCTTTGCGTGCAGCAGATTGCGATGGGATTTTGTACGCATTGAAATAAGTGAAACCGCCTTGGTCACTGTTACCAAGGCGTTGACGCATTACTTTGGATTATTCAGGACAAGCTAGGGTAGGGATGACTTTAGGCTTAGGTTTTATCTGCACTAGCATGACGCCAATAATGACCATAGAACCGCCAATATAATGATAAATGGCTAAGGTTTCATCTAGGATGATGGCCGCCAGTATCGCCGCAATAATAGGCATTAAATTAAAGAATACGCTGGTGCGATCGGCGCCGAGTTTGCTTATGCCATTGATCCAAGCCCACGGCGCTAAAAGTGAGGCAGCGATAGCAGCGTAAAGTATCAGTGGTGCCGATTGGGCACTGATCGCCATGCTGGGACTTGTAAACAGCAGTGGTGTCAGCATGAATACGGCTATGAGTCCTTGAATATAAACCGATTCCCAAGTCGGTAGTGGCAGTTGCCAGCGTTTCAGTAATACGCCATAGAGCGCATACACAAAGGCGCTAAAGAGCAACAGTAAATCACCTTGAGTCACGCCGATGGCAAGGTTCATCATATCGCCGTGACTGAGCATAAAAATCAATCCAAATAGCGAGATTAAGGTGCCACCAAAGGCTAACGGTGATAATTTTTGCTTGAGTAATGGCACGGCTAAAAACAGACTGATCATAGGCACGAGAGAGGTGATTAATGCCATATTTGTTGCCGTGGTGGTAGCCGCTGCAAAATAGGCCAGACTTTGGTTTAGCACCATACCTAACAAAGCCAAAGTAGCAAACTTAGGTAACAAAGGTAGTATCACTTGGCGTTTTTGCCAGACGCGACTTGCGACAAAGGGGGTTAACAATAACATAGCGAAAAACCAACGGTAAAACGCTATGGCTTCAGGATCGATAATCCCAAATGAGAGCTTGTTGACTATCGAATTGCCTGCCCAAATTAATACGGCCAACAGGGGAAACAAATACAGCATGGTCTTGCCTTTAGGTACTGGCTAAAGTGACTGGCCTTAGCTTATGGCTTATCACTTAAGCATCCAGATAATAGATTAGTGGCTATTATCCATGGTCGGTTATGATATAAATATCGCTTATCAGACAAGGTCAGTTCCTCTACGGACAAGCGTAATCTGGGTTAGCGATTTCGTTTGAGTTTTTTGGACCACCATAGCTTTGAGGGCATCAAAATGCGCACGGTTTACCATCCGCTCACGGCAGAGCAAGAGCCTGCTGCAGATATCTTCTTCAACTATGAAGCTTTCCTGCCAAATACGGTAACGCCAAAACATCAACATGTTTGGGGGCAACTGCAGTTAATCAGCGGTGGAATTATGGAGTTACATGCTGCAGGGCAACGGTTTTTATCGCCGTCACAATATGCGATTTGGGTTCCTGCGGGGATAGAACATGAAAGTTACACTCGGCGCAGTATTCATTATTGCTCGATGAATATAGTTGCCGAGCGAGCTGCGGCTTTTCCCATAGAGACCTGTCTTTTAGCCGTGACACCCATTGCCCAATCTATCGTTAACGATCTGCGGGAACGGCAAGTCACTGTGGCAGAAACTGCGGCGGATAAGCGACTGGTTGAGGTTTTACTCGATCAGCTGACCTTGGGTAAAGCTCTACCGCAATTTCTGCCCACCGTTTCAGATAAACTGTTACAGCCGTTGTTGCTGGCACTTGAAGCCGACCCTGCGAGTTCGAAAACCTTTAAATCTTGGGCCAGTGAATTACATACCACAGAGCGTACCTTAGCTCGTCGCTGCCAAGAGGTTCTGGGGATGAGTTTTACTGAGCTAAGACAAAGGCATAAGTTTATCTATTCATTACATCTATTACGTCAGGGACTTGCGATCAAAGAAGTGGCATTGACGCTCGGCTATAACCAAACTTCGCCTTATATCGTGATGTTTAAAAAATATGCTCAGTGCTCACCTGAGCAGTATCGCCGCCGATTGTGATTGAGTGGCTGATGGAGCAAGGCTTAATAAAGGCGAGATGATGAGATCTTATGCGAAAGTCGCGCTAGATGATGCACTAAAAATATTGGGGTAAACTGTGAAATAAGATAGGGTGCTAAAGTATTAACACCCTATTTTCGGCCTATTTAAAGAGAGGATTTAAGGTTTTTTACAGAGTTAGATAAGTTAGTCGGAAGCCTTTTGGCGGTTCCGTTTATCTTGACGCTTCTCTTTTAAGGTTTTCATTGGCGGTTTTTTGTTTTTTTCTTTACTCATAGATATAAACTCCAAAGTGAAGGTTACTATCCGAACCCGCGCCGCAAATCGGTTTCGATAGTTGGGCTCAATTTTTATTTCAGGCTTTAATTGAGACGGTTTATTTATAAAGAGTATAAAAATAAATTTAACGATTGAGGCGCCGTGCTAAACCTCTTAACCCCTTTGCTGTTTACTCTAAAGCGCTGCCATGACTTATACATAAATAGTTGCAAAGAGTCGTTAATTGCAGTGTTAAACTTATTTAAAGTGTCTCTTTAATAAATATCGCGGCCAGTTAATGACTTCAAAATAACATTCCCTCTTATTATATCATGTTGAAAATGCCGCTATAAGCCGCCGCTAATAGCGAGTTCAAAGCATGTTGCCACTGAATTGAACATGCTCTATTTTAAAATGCTTACAACCTTATAATCATATTTTTAAAATTTTCTGAAATGTTATCAAGTAGCAATACTCAATAGCCATTTACAAAAAGTATGCCCAAATGATTTTTTCCTATACAGACTTTTTAGGTTGTTTTTTCGTTAAACTGACATCTTTAATCATAAACAGAACTGGTTTGCCTAAAATGCTCACCTCTGCCAGTTCGCCCTTTGATAACCCAAGTAAGCTGACGCCTAAATCTGATATGACAGAGAAACGTCCTGCACTGGGTTTATGCCTTGGTGGATACACGAGTTCAATTTGATACTCTTGCTGATCCTGCAGATTAACTAAGTGAATTTCCCGTCCCACAGTCACTTTATCACTCGTCGTATCATGCTTTAGCTGCTCAAGCTTACTAATCACGCCTGCCAAAGCCGTTGGGCGTAGAGAGGCATTAAAACTGTTTTGTAAATAATAGGTTTCAGTTTTTAGAATAAAATTCTGGAAAAGACCACTAAAAAAAGAATATGCCATTGCAGCCTCTGAAATAACAAAGTTAAAATATAAGCATAGAAATTAAAATGAGTATTACTCTGTGCTTATTTCACAAGAAGTTATAATTCTGCCGAGCGCGAGTGACGCTCGGCTTAGACTGGGAATTTGAGCGTGAGGCGGATTGAGCTTACTGAACTAGATGTGTTAGCTAACACATGGGAAAATAGTGATGAAAATGCAGTGCTAAACATAGTGTTACATCTCCAGTCAAAAGTTGATATTCGATTGATTATTTATTTTTGTATATCGATTTAGTATATCGGTCTTGCCATTAACTAAATTTCACCATTAACTAAATCTTGCCATTAACTAAATAAGTAATTGCTTGGCTGATACCATAGGTCAAGTAAAAATATAAAGCAAGCCTAACTAAGCTAATTTTGCTGAATATACTGATAACAGCAAAGCTAGATTTAACATAGTTTTAACTTTGCTACATTGAGGCTAGTCTTCGTCAATTTAATGCTAGCACTCGTAAAGTAAACTGAGCACTTGTTAATTTGGCGGAACTGAAAGCCAAATTAATTCAACCATTGAATGTTCTAGTGCATTGTCGCTAGATGCTATGGGCACTAACTGAATTAAGCCTTAATATAAGCTTCTAAAGTCAATATTTACTTAGGTTGTTAAGCCCGCACCTTTTAAAAGTATTTTGATACACATAGAGACGAGGAACAGACAGCTTACGCTTGTACACCAAATCAGCACTAACCAGCCGAGTCGATAGGCGAGGGATTTCGTTTGGGTCGTCATGTTGATCTCCTGCATATGTAAAGTTATCTAAGGTGAATCAGCGACCTAAGCCAAGTTAGCTTAGGTCGCGTTTTGGGGAGCCTCTTTTACCTGAGTCATGGCTAGTGATAGCCTGCATCCTTGGTTACTTTGCCGCGGAACACGTAGTAGCTCCAAAAGGTATAAACCAAAATCAGCGGGATGATCATCAGGGCGCCGACGAGCATAAAGCTTAGGCTGCTGTCGGGGGCTGCTGCCTGCCAAAGGCTGATGTTGGGTGGAATAATGTGCGGCCAGATACTGATCCCTAAGCCACTAAATCCTAAGAAAATCAGCCCTAGAGTGAGTAGGAATGGCTGATAGTTATCATCACGATTTAGGGATTTTATCAAGGCCCAACCGCAGGCTAATACCAGTATTGGCACTGGGGCGAAGTAGAATAAATTCGGCAAGCTAAACCAGCGCTGGGCAATATTGGGTTGCACGAAGGGGGTCCATAAACTGACTAAACCTATGGTCATCAACAGGCATAAGGTCAGTGCTTTGCCGAGTTGTTGCATGGTCGTTTTAAGCTCGCCTTGGCATTTTTTCACCAGCCAAGTCGCGCCGAGCAGAGCATAGGCCAGCATAAGACCAAAACCGCAGAAAAGTGAGAAGGGCGTTAACCAATCGAAACTACTGCCGCTAAATTGTTGGTTACTCACCGAAATGCCAGAGATAAACGCCCCCAGCACTACGCCCTGTGAAAAGGTGGCCGTGATAGAACCGAACATAAACGCTTTATCCCAGAATGGTTTAGCTTCTGCGCCCGACTTAAATCTAAACTCAAATGCCACGCCGCGAAAAATCAATGCCAGCAGCATGATGAGCAGCGGTATGGTTAGCGCTTCGAGCACTATGGCATAGGCGAGGGGAAAGGCACCGAGCAGGCTGGCGCCGCCGAGCACTAACCAAGTTTCGTTTCCATCCCAAACGGGGGCGACGGTATTGACCATAATATCCCTGTCGTCCTCATCGTGAATAAAGGGAAATAGTATGCCGATGCCGAGATCGAAGCCATCCATCACGATATACATTAAGGTGGCAAAAATGATGATCCCGAACCAAATCAAGGGTAGATCGAATTCCATGGTGAGCCCTTAAATATGTTTAAGATTGAATAAGTAAAACTAGATTTATTTACTTTAAAATTAATGGCTTGTTGCCGCGATATCTGGCCCTTTGCGGATGAGTCGCATCATATAGCGATAACCAACGCCGAAGATGCCGCAGTAACTGACGATGAAAATCCCTAGGCTGATACTCAGGTGGGTAACGCTGTGGGAAGACACGGCATCCTGAGTGCGCATCAATCCTTGGATCACCCAAGGTTGACGGCCAAGCTCGGTGGTAAACCAACCCGCTAGTGTGGCGAGCAATCCGGCGGGGCCGAGCACCAATACAAATCGCAGAAAGTGTTTGTTGCTGTAGAGTTTGTTTTTGCGTCTAAGATAAGCGCTCCACAGTCCGGCAACAATCATCAATAGACCTAAGCCGACCATGAGCCTAAAACTCCAGAACACTAACAACACATTGGGTCTGTCCTCGGCGGGATACTCAGTCAAGGCTGGCACTTGTTTGCTTAAATCATGCTTTAAGATCAGGCTCGCGAGCCCTGGGATTTCGAGCCTGAAGTGGTTTTTCTCTGCGTCCATATCGGGAATCGCAAACAAAATAAGCGGTGTGGGTTTGTCACCCTCATTACGCCAATGGCCTTCCATCGCCGCGACTTTTACAGGTTGATATTCAAGGGTATTTAAACCATGAAAATCACCAATTACCGCTTGCAGCGGCGCGACAATTAACGCCATCCACATCGCCATAGACAACATCTTGCGGACCGCGGGCGTGTCGTTACCTTTGAGTAAATGCCAAGCCGCCGATGCGCCCACAAAGAAAGCCGATGAAATAAAGGCTGCCACTGTCATATGGGCTAAACGATAGGGAAATGAAGGGTTAAACACTATCTGAAACCAATCCACAGGAATGACGCGATTGTTCACGATTTCAAAACCTTGGGGCGTCTGCATCCAGCTGTTTGAAGCTAATATCCAGAAGGTTGAGATAATCGTGCCCGTGGCGACCATACAAGTGGCGAAGAAATGCAGGTTTTTGCCTACCTTCTGCTGACCAAATAGCATGACCCCCAGAAAACCCGCTTCGAGAAAGAAGGCGGTGAGGACTTCATAGGTGAGTAGCGGCCCCGTCACGCTGCCCGCGAAGGCGGAAAACGCGCTCCAATGGGTACCAAATTGATAGGCCATCACTATGCCTGAGACCACGCCCATGCCAAAGTTTATGGCAAAAATCTTCGACCAAAATTGATAGAGTTGTTGGTAAACCTCATTCGCAGTTTTCAGCCATAAGCCTTCTAATACCGCCAGATAGGTGGCGAGGCCGATAGTGATGGCAGGGAAAATAATGTGAAAAGAGATGGTAAAAGCAAATTGGATCCTAGCGAGTACAGTGGCATCAAAATCAAACATAATTTCCTCGAGCGATAGGCATTTCTCGTTACAAAGGCATTGATCTAGTCGCGTACACTGAGCCCTAAATTGGCTCAACGGTGAAAGCTTGTGTGCTATTAGACCATGGGATAAGCTGGCTATAACAGACACAGAATATATTGATTGGGCTATAACAGATGGCGAAGTACGAACAGTTAGCGCAGGAATTAAAGACACGAATAGCCCAAGGTGTCTGGCAGGCGGGGGACAAATTGCCATCGCTGCGCCAAACTGTGGTCGATTCGGGCTTGAGTCTGATGACAGTGCTCAATGCCTATCAGTTATTGGAAAGCCAAGGCGTGATCTCGGCACTGGCTAAGTCTGGCTATTTAGTGGCGCCAAAGCCGGAATTAATCGCGCGCCAGGGAGAAGCCTTTCGTTATCCCGAGCGACAAAAGCCGATTTATCTTTCCGATAGCGTGGATATTAATGAGTTTGTATTCAATGTGCTGCAGGCTTCAAAGCAGGCGGACATAGTACCCTTTGGCTCAGGATTTCCCGATCCTAGTTTATTTCCGCAACAAGCACTGGCGCGATCTTTGGTTAAGGTCACTCGGCACATGTCACCTTCTTTTGCCGCCGATAATTTACCACCAGGCAATGCGGGACTGCGTAAGGCGATCTCCCAACGTTATGCCAAATTAGGCATGAGCATTTCGCCCGACGAAATCATCATTACCTCGGGTGCCATGGAGGCGCTCAACTTGAGTTTAGCGACGCTGACTCAAGCGGGGGATTGGGTTGTCATTGAATCACCGACCTTTTATGGTGCGATGCAAGCGATTGAGCGGCTTAAGCTTAAGGCCATTGCGGTTGCTACCGATCCACAACAGGGGATTGATCTCGAGGCGCTGGCAGAAGTGTTGAAAACCTATCCAGTGAAAGCCTGCTGGTTGATGAGCCAACATCAAAATCCCTTAGGTTGCAGTTTATCTGATACTAAAAAACAAGCGCTTTATCAGCTACTAAACGAGCATAAGGTCAGTCTGATTGAGGATGATGTTTATCAAGAACTCTATGTCGATTCCAGCGCGCCAAGGCCAGTAAAAGCCTTCGATACAGAGGGACGGGTATTGCACTGCGGCTCATTTTCTAAGTCTTTGATTGCTGGTTATCGTGTCGGCTGGGTGGCGGCGGGATGCCATGCACCGCAGTTACAACGTTTACAAGTCATGTCGACGTTATCGACCAGTGCGCCGATGCAGCTCGCCATCGCCGATTTTATTCAGTCGGCGCAATATGAACGGCATTTGAAACAGTTACGTAAAAAGTTAGTCAGCCGTAAATTGGCCATGTATCAATTATTGTGCGCGCATCTGCCCGAATCTGTGGGGGTCAACTTTGCGCAGGGCGGCTATTTTCTCTGGTTAGCGCTGCCAGCACATATGGATGCTACACAAATTTATTATCAGGCGATTGAGCGTGGGATCAGTATTGCACCCGGAAATCTCTTTAGTAATCAGGTCGAATTCCGCCATTTTATGCGTTTGAATACCTCATACGAGTGCTCGCCAGAGATAGTCTCAGCGGTCGTGGTGCTGGCCGAACTTATCCGCAACAATTTGCGCCGAAGTTAAAGGCTGTGGTTAAAAAGTTTTAGACTTCTAGATGTCTATCTGTTAGCTTGTTGAGCATGCACAAATCTTGTGCAATTCTCAATGTCGATTGAATACTGGGCTGCTACGGATAAGGAAGGGAAAATGAAATTAGAGTCACTGGCATTACACTACGGTTATGAGTCAGAAGCGACCACGAAGGCGGCCGCAGTACCTATCTATCAAACGACCTCTTATACTTTCGATGATACCCAGCATGGTGCTGATTTATTTGACTTAAAAGTCGCTGGTAATATTTATACTCGGATAATGAATCCTACGACTAGCGTGCTAGAGCAACGTCTGGCGGCTATTGAAGGCGGCATAGGTGCGCTGGCCGTAGCATCGGGTATGGCGGCGATTACCTATGCGATTCAAGCCTTGACTCAAGTTGGCGATAACATCGTCAGCACTAGTCAGCTCTATGGCGGCACTTACAATCTGTTTGCCCATACGCTGCCGCGCCAAGGCGTTGAAGTGCGCATGGCGGCTTTCGATGATTTTGAAGGCCTCGATGAGCTGATCGATGACAAAACTAAGGCCTTATTCTGCGAATCGATTGGTAATCCAGCCGGCAATATTGTCGATTTACAACGTTTAGCCGAGATTGCCCATAAGCATGGCGTGCCTTTAATTGTCGATAATACGGTCGCGACTCCAGTGTTATGTCGCCCCTTTGAGCATGGCGCCGATATCGTTATCCACTCTTTAACTAAATACATTGGTGGCCACGGCACAACGATTGGCGGCGTGATTATTGATTCAGGCAAGTTCGATTGGGTGGCGAATAAGGAAAGATTTGCCTTACTCAACCAAGCTGATCCTTCCTACCACGGCGTGGTTTACACAGAAGCCTTTGGTCCTGCTGCATTTATTGGTCGTTGCCGTGTAGTACCGCTGCGTAATACTGGCGCTGCACTGTCACCGCACAGTGCATTTTTACTATTGCAAGGCCTTGAAACTCTAAGCCTTAGAATGGAGCGCCATTGCTCAAATGCCTTGGCATTAGCGGAATATCTGGTGCTGCATCCGGCGGTCAGTTGGGTGAACTACGGCGCCTTGCCGAGCAGCCCTTATCAGGATAATTGCCATAAGATCATTGGCGGAAAAGCTTCAGGGATCATCAGCTTTGGGATTAAAGCGGCCACAGCAGAAGAAGGTAAGCGTGCTGGCGGACGTTTTATCGATGCACTGCAGATGATCCTGCGTTTAGTGAACATTGGGGATGCTAAATCCTTGGCCTGCCACCCTGCGAGCACTACGCACAGACAGCTCGATGCCGATGAACTGGCAAGGGCGGGTGTGTCTGAGGATCTTATCCGTATCTCGGTTGGGATTGAGCATATCGACGACATCATTAACGATGTTGCACAGGCACTCGAGAAGGCACTGGCGAGCAAATAGTCCATATTAAATAGCCGATACCTCATCGCTTTATTAAATCGTTAACAGTAAAAAACCGCCATTGATTCAATTCGATAGCGGCTTTTTTAGTGCTTTAAAAACGATGTTAATCTTGCTGCAGTCGATTTCTCGCCTTCTGATAGAAGTAAGAAACAGTCAGCAAAATAACCCCGATCAGCATAAAGGCAATCACCTTTTGTACTAGCTCGAAGGACGCCATATCCAGTAATAGCACTTTAAGCGTCGATAAGGTAAATAGCCCAGCAGCGAGGCGGATCATATCGGCATTTTGTGGTTTTAAGCTGATAAACATCAACACACTGCCATGGATAACCAATAAAATCGCGCTGAGTGGGGCGGCAATAATGTTATCGAAGCTATAACTCCACATGAAGTAACTCAAGGCGAGTAACAGATGCCAACCCCACTTAAGTCCTTGTAAAGGTAAGATGCGTCTATGCAAGCGTATTGCTGCACCGTGCTGCAAGATAAGCCTTGCTAGGAGCGCCAGTGATAAAAACTCGATTAACATAAACGAGGCATTATCACGATTAAGCCCGAGTGTCAGCTCAAAATGCAACATGATGGGCAACAGGGCTAAGCCTAACGTTAGGCCATAGGCGAGATGGTAGCTTTCCTTTATTGCGGCTTGGATTTCGGCGGCGAGGGGGAATTTTGCGCTATATGAGGTTTGGCCTACAGATGCCTGACTTACACCTCTTAGGCTTAAACCTCTTTGGATTAGCAATGCAAAATAACCACTTAAGGCTAATGCTGTCATGGCTATTCCTACTAGCTCAGAATGATTAAAACCATAAACGATCACGGCCAATACCAGTGCAAAGTAATAAGGGCTCAATTGCCATTGTAGTTGCAGCAAGGGGCGCCATGTCTCTGGTAACTGGCGGTAGCGGAACAGGGTGAAGCTCATAAACAGGGCGCCAACGGCTAGCGCCGCGAGTCCTTGCCAAGCGTGAATAAGGCATAGCGAGGCTGTCATAAGAACCGCTAGCCAAGTGAGGATTTTGGCTTCTATGTTCAAACTCTTATGTTTAACAAAGTAGGCTAAACCTAGGCTCATAAAGGTGCTCAGCCAGAGTGCAATAGCGGTATATTCCCAATGGTTGCGGATGACTTTGGGCAGCAGAATAAGCGGCAGCAGCAAATAGCAGAAGGTTTGCATCGTATAAGCGGCTTTGGCAAATAAGGCATCTTTATAGTGGCGACGATACCAATAATGGGCCAAGAGTAGGGCGATAAATAACTCAAACCGTGCCAGTTTTGCTATAAGCGGCTGGGCACTAAAGCTAAAACTGCCTGTGAGCGTTATGCCTTCAACAACCTTAAACAGCAGCGGCAATAGTAAGAGCCAAGCAGCAAACTCGCTGATAACGAGTCTGTCCTTTGCGCTCAAATACAGCAGTAATAGGCTGACCAGTGGCAAGATAGCGAGGTAGTAATCGCTGCTCAAAAGGTAAGCCGCGAGGATAATTGTCGCCACATAAAAACCGCTTAATAGCTCTTTTAACACTCTGTTTAGCTGACTTTCTAGGGTCGAAAGTAACGTATGATGGAGTGTTAATAGCCGAATCACTAAGACTAAGGCGGCGCAACTTAAAGCCAGTGCCAACAGTGGAAAGCCAAAAGCTGACAAGGGAGAAATTGGCGCCCCATCGATAAAGCTTGATTCTAAAAGGCTCATGCCCGTCAGTACACTAGACGCATTGAGCCCTAATCCCATCAGCAGCAATACATAGGCTTCGGCGCGAACGGAAATTAGTTCTTCTTTGGTGCCAATCCACAACAGTAATAAGGCTTCGAGCAGTAAGACTAATCCGAGGAAATCGTGGCTGAGTAAATACAGTGCGGCAAATCCCGCAAAACTCCCAGCAAAGACCAACAATAAGCCGTTGCGGGCTTTTTCTAGGTTGCCTGTGCGCTTCCAATAGAGGGCTGCGCAAATCAGGGCGTTGGCCGCAAAGATTTCCCCTGCGAACTCAGTAAATTGCGTCAACTCTAATAACACAAAGGCGAGCAATGCTATCGGTAGGGCGAGTATGCGATGGCTCAGTGCATTATGTTTTTCATCATGATGGGTAAACGGTTTGGTAAATAGTAGGCCTGTGATGCCGTAGAGATAAAAGAACGCATTAATACTGATAAGCGCGAGCAGACTGACGCCGCCAATGTCACTGAGTGGCAATTCAATGAAATGGCTAAAAGTTTCGATGCAGCCTATGTGCAACAGGGCGGTGATTTCCAGTAGCAGCGGCCACTTAAGTTTGCGACTCTGGGCAAGGGCGCCTGCACCAATAAGCAGTAAATAAGGCAGATACAATAGCGGCGCATAGCTTTGGGATAACAGCATCATAGGCGCGGTTGAGCCACCGACTAAGGCGATCACGGCGATCACTTTGGCATCTAAGCGCATCGACAGGCCATAACCCGCCAAAGTGATCAATAACAGTAAGATAAAACTCGCGCTATTGGGAATTAACTCAAAATACGGCCCAATAAAGTACGCGCAGAGATAATTAAGTATGAGTCCGAGTCCGACAATACCTGAGCCAAAATCCGCCATACCCGCGCGTTTTTGGCGAATAAAAATCCCGCCGGCTATGATAGCGTTCGCGCTGGCAAACCCGAGTAGCGCTTTGCCAAGTTCTGAAAACCAATGGTTGATTGAATACTGCAGTAAATAACCAAAGCCTAAGGTCAGGGTGATGATCCCTGCGACAGTCATCAAAAAGACAGGTCCTAATCCCTTAGCCTGATAATGATGGTAGAAAGATTTGACTTGCTCGTTGACTGCCGCAAAGGGTGCCATGACGGCCGCGAGTCCTTGGGATAACAACTCATCAAATTGACTCGCCGCTTGCACGCTTGCCTGCAATTTGACTTCATCACTCAGCTGTTGATTTTGTGCTTGAATAAGGTGTTCGGTTTTAGCGGCTTGTTCCGTCGAGGTATTTTTCGTTTTTCTTTGCCAAGGGTCTTCTTGCCAAGATTCTGTTGGTATAGGGCCTTGCTGCCATGGGTTGGATTCTGCAGGGGCTGGCTCTACGGGAGTAGACTCAAGGGTTGGTGTTTGTGCCGCATAGGTTAATGTAGGCGCGTTATCGGCGGCGGTGAGCACAGATGCAATCGATGAAGCACTCGCTGCCATATTCAGAGTGGTTTCAGCGGCGTCTTCAGCCGCAATTTGCTGACTTAAGGTTTCGAGCTTAGTGGAGAATGCTGCTAATTGACGACCGAGCGAAGATTGCTGCGATAAATACAGCGATTGTAACTGTGCCAGCTCAGCTTTTAGTTGGGCAACGTCATCCTTTAACGGCATATCTCATTCCTAAGTGTTTAAGTGCTTAACTCATAAACCTTTGTCGGCAAGAAGTGTACTTGTATGTGTATTTTTCGGCTAGTTGTTGTTGATTTTTAGGAAATCTCCGACTGTTACTTTTCCAACATGTCATTGCTTTGCATAAAAAGAGCCCTGTATAAAAAAGAGCCAAACATTGCAGGCTCTCATTTAACGTGTCAATTTCGATGAGGTTATTTTTTCTGTGCCTGCAGGATCACAAATTTACCGTTGGAGGCGACTGTGGTGCAGTTCTTAAATAAGCGCTGTAATTTTACATGGTAAGCCAGATGACGGTTACCGACGATATGTAAGATCCCCCCCTCTTTTAAGCGGCGGCGGGCATCTAAAAACATCTGCCAAGCGATATGATCGGTAATGGCTTCACCTTGATGAAAGGGTGGGTTACACAGCACCAGATCCGGTTGAACATCATCGGGCAGATGCGTCATGCAATCGTCCCAATAGAAGTGGCCTTTGTCTGCGGGCAATTGGTTGCGTGCCCAGTTTGCCTTGGCTGATGCGACTGCCATTTCAGAATCATCGATAAAGTGAATGTCAGCCTCTGGGAATAACTGGGCGGTGCGTAACCCCAGCACGCCATTGCCACAGCCGAGATCGACAATCGACTTAAAATCCCCTTTGGGCAGATTCTCTAGCATGATACGTGCGCCAATATCGAGTTTGTTGGCGGCAAACACATTACTTAAATTGCTGATCTCAAGTTGATATTCGGGTACGGCCCAAGTCACTTCTTTGGCTAATGGTCTTGGTTTGCCATCACTGACACAGGTGATCACTCGCGTGTTTTTCCACGCTAAACTGGCGCTTGCGAGGCCTAAATGCTTAGCAAAGATGTCGAGTAAGGCACCATTAATCGATTTGGATTTGGCGGCCACTAATACACGAGTGCCTGCGGGTAACACTTGCGACAAGCGCGTTAGCTGGTGGGCAAAGTAGCTTAAGTTCTTAGGCAACTTCATCAATACTAAGGCTAAGTTTTCTGGCAAGGTATCGCGGCTGGTAAACCATTGCAGATTATCCATAGGCAACTGATTGCGGCCATGGTTTTGCTCTGTGCCTAAAAAGCTGGTTCTAGCATCGGTTTCAACAAATAGTGGCCAACTTGGATGCAATTTAGATAAACCGCAGCTTAAGGCGCCGAAACTGTCGTTGATAATGGCGGTTGGCACGGCGGCTTGCTCTGACTCAATAAGGCTTTTGAGTAAGTGTTCATCGGCGGCATCCCAAGCTTGAAGATTAGATTCCTGCTGAGCTGGATACCGTAAGAGTTCGAGTTCAACACCCGCTACTGAAAATTGTGTTGTCATGTGCCACACTGCGCCAATAAATTTAAGGCGCAGATTATCGCAGATTTCATGGCGCAGTGCGATGGCTCGCATGGAGGACGTCAATGCAGCAAGGTAAGTTAGGGTTTGATACAGTGGGTGAAGCTCAAATTAAACCGCCCATCACCTTAGTGCGGGGTTATCTTAATGCTGAGCAGCAAGCGGCGCTAATGAAAGAAGCGCTGACCTATCCCTTAAGTCGCCCTGAAATCCAAGTCTTTGGTCAGTTTCACGTTATTCCTCGCCAGCAAGTGTGGTTTGGCGATTTGGGCTGCGACTATTTATATTCAGGACTGTTTATCCGCGCCTTACCTTGGCCTAAATATGCTCACAAGTTGAGGGATAAGTTAGCGCGGGATTATGGTTTGGAGAGCAATGGGGTATTAGTGAATCGCTACGCCGATGGTAAAGATTGTATGGGCGCCCACAGTGATGATGAACCTGAAATTGCTCTGGGGGGTCATATTGCTTCTATTACCTTAGGCGCCACGCGGGATTTTGTGCTTAAGCATAAGCACAGTCAAACCAAGTACAGCATAAGTTTGAACAGTGGCGATCTACTGATCATGCACTGGCCTATGCAAAGTGACTGGTTACACAGTTTGCCTAAACGTTTGAAAGTAAAAGAGCCGCGTTGGAACTATACCTTTAGACAACTTATCGTTAATTTCCATGGTTAATTGCCTCCCGCTAACTGCCTATGGTGAAGCACTGCGAAATATGACTGGATATAAAGTGGTAGGGCATCAACAAATTGAAAGCGTGAATTTGATCTTTTCAATTTGAAGCAGTACTCTGCGGCAACTGGATTTCCCCATTCTGAGACTCGAATATGTCCAATACTCATGTGCAGGGCACTGTGGCTAACACTATTTCGCAGAAATTAACCGAATGCTTTTCGCCGACCCATTTAGAAGTGATTAACGAAAGTAATCGTCACCATGTACCACCGAATTCAGAAACCCACTTTAAAGTTGTGCTGGTGAGCGAG
This sequence comes from Shewanella sp. SW24, assembly GCF_025653395.1. Lineage (NCBI taxonomy): Bacteria > Pseudomonadati > Pseudomonadota > Gammaproteobacteria > Alteromonadales > Shewanellaceae > Shewanella > Shewanella sp. SW24. The sequence goes on along the minus strand of NZ_JAKKSH010000018.1, from coordinate 70,675 downwards.
CAGTTTGATGGCTTACGTTTATTAGCTCGTCATCGATTGGTCAACACTCACTTAGCCCATGAGTTAGCCAATGGCGTGCATGCTTTGTCTATTCACACTTTCACTCAAAATGAGTGGGATGCGAATGCACAAGTACCTAATACGCCAAATTGTCGCGGTTAATTAATCGCTCAATAATACTGTTTAGCTTAGATTTCAAGGCCACTCTTCATAGAGTGGCTTTTTGTTTTAGGCCAACTTAAGACCGTTTTTGGATTTGCCGACCTTAGTTTCTAGTTTCCCTACCTTAGTTTCTGTGTTAACAATATGTTTTATTTTAAGAGGTTGGGCGATGTGATTGTCGATACCCATCCTGAGTGTATTTCCATGTCAGTTGGATCCATGCGCTCGTTTGACATCAGGGAGACTATTAAAAATGCGTAAGTTAGGGAGTTTGTTTATCTCAGTGCTGCTGATGGGACTGAGCGGTTGTAACCCCGTCTCCAGTGATGCGCAAAGCGTAGCCGCTTCCCATGCCGCAACTGATGTTCCCCATGCTTTACCTGTTATTGAATGGCGTCTTGCAACCTCTTGGCCGAAAAACTTCCCCGGTTTAGGCATGGCTCCTGAGCGTTTTGCGCATTTAGTCGATGAAATGTCTAACGGTCGGTTAAAGATTAGCGTTTATGGTGCGGGTGAGTTGATGCCCGCTTTTGCCGTATTTGATGGTGTGAGTCAGGGTAAAATTCAAATGGCCCACTCCGCTTCTTTCTACTGGAGAGGAAAAGCGCCCGCAGCGCAGTTTTTTTCATCGATCCCCTTTGGTATGACCGCGCAGGAAATAAATGGCTGGCTTCACTATGGCGGCGGTATGGAGCTGTGGACTGAAGTGTATCAACCCTTTGGTATTATTCCCCTCGCGGGAGGCAATACTGGGATGCAAATGGGTGGCTGGTTTAATAAACCCATCAATACTATTGCTGATTTTAAGGGATTGAAGGTCCGCATGCCGGGCTTAGGTGGTGAAGTGTTGAAACGTGTTGGTGCTGTACCTGTAAACATGGCGGGGCGTGAACTTTATGGTGCACTGCAAACGGGGGCGATTGATGCCGCAGAGTGGGTAGGGCCAGTGAATGATCTTGCCTTCGGTTTACATAAAGTGGCTAAGTACTACTATTACCCTGGTTGGCATGAGCCAGGTTCAAATATGGAATTCTTGATTAATACCGCTGCATTCGAGAGTTTACCTGAGGATTTACAGGCCATAGTCAGAGTTGCTGCGAGAGCCATTAACCAAGATATGCTCGATGAATACACGACCCGTAACGTGACCGCCCTTGAAACGTTAGTGAAGGACGAAGGTGTGGAGCTTAAAGCGTTTCCACCGAACGTGTTGTTGGAGCTTGAGAAAATCTCCAAACAAGTGATTGAAGATCAAGCGAATCAAGATCCCTTAATGCGAAAGGTGTACGATGCCTACCACACGTATGAGCAAGGTGTGCGCCAGTACCATAAAATATCTGAGGATGCTTACAGTCAACAGCGTCAACACTAAATGATGGTTTTTTACTGCAAACTGTCACATTAGCATCTGATTTATATGAGATGATTTCATCTTAGATTATCTTGTTATCGGCGTAATTCATTTGGTGTTATGCTTGCAAGCCATAAATAGACAGTTACAGTGGCGTTGATGTCGCCCTGAGAATTTGGAGATTCCTATGCCATTACTTGATAGCTTTACCGTCGACCATACTCGGATGAATGCCCCTGCGGTTCGTATCGCTAAGCATATGAGCACGCCAAAGGGCGATGCCATTACTGTATTTGATTTACGTTTTTGCGCACCGAATAAAGAGATCCTCAGTGAGCGTGGTATTCATACTCTAGAGCATTTGTTCGCGGGTTTTATGCGTGACCATTTAAATGGCAGCGATGTCGAGATCATTGATATTTCGCCAATGGGATGTCGTACCGGTTTTTATATGAGTTTGATTGGTGAACCCACAGAGCGACAAGTGGCCGATGCGTGGTTAGCCGCGATGGAAGATGTGCTTAAAGTGGTTGAGCAGTCTGAAATCCCTGAGCTGAACGAATACCAATGTGGTACGTATGAGATGCATTCATTAGAGCAAGCACAAGATATCGCCCGTAATATTATTGCGGCAGGCGTAAGTGTTAATCGTAATGACGATCTAAAATTAAGCGATGAAATTCTAGGTAACCTGTAATTGTTCGCACTCTTATAGTATGAGAGTGCTTCTTTAGTAAATTCAGTTTCCTGAAGTAAATAAGAGAAAGCGACGAGAGTCGCTTTTTTTTTCAAGTAAACTCAGCTATTTTACAAGTTAATAACAAAAACACCGTACGCTAACAAAGTTTTTGGGAGCTTGGTATGCCTAGTCGTTACTTCACTGTATCACTTTGTGCAATTTCTGTATCTCTTGCCTGTTCTAGCACAACGTTCGCCGATGATCTTCACAGTCAAATGCTTGAATTGAACAAGCTCAATGACACATTTCATTCAACGTCTAATCGTTTAGCGTTAGGTCAATTGACGGCTTTGACGGTTTTGCCTGTGGATCTTAGTGGAAATCCCGCGAGCATCAGCATGCGTAGCGCGACTCAAGGCGTGGCCGTATTGCAAGATAGAGTGTATTTCTCTCCTGCGCCGTATTCGGCACCGCAATTACAACTCTTACCTAATCTGCTGCAACAGCAGAGTGTTACTGCCACCCCGATGGCAAATATGGCTGTCGGTGGGCAAGGTGCGTTTGGGGTGGTGAGTTATCAAACCTTACCTGTTGCTGAGCAGACCGAGAATAGTAAGGCGACTCTCGAGGGCAATACCGATTCAGAATACAGTGTCGATATGAATTGGGGGGTGAAGCAAAAAGAGTATGGCATGATACTCGCGGTTAATTATGCAGATAATAGCGGCGCCGATCACTTGCTCAATGGTCAAGACACAGACCACCAAACGACAGACATCTTATTTAAAATCAACGCCGCGAGTTTACTCGGCGCCAGAAGTCCACAGGTGACTGAGTTTACTTACCAGTTTCTCGATGATGATAGTTATCGCTCTCAGCTTGGGTTAACACAGGCCGATTGGCAACAAGATCCTATGAGTTTGTATTCGGCCACTGCGGCGGATAAACATCAGGGGCGACATCATAAGTACCAACTGTCTCACCAAGTTACGCTCAATGGTGGGCATAAGGTCACCACAGACTTTTACTACCAGTCTTATTCGCAGCAATTAAACCAACTCAATCAATTTGATGGGCAAATGCTCGATGCCCATAGTCTTGCTGCGTTGGCCGCATTTGAACGTCAGCCGACAGTCGATGGCGTCTCACTGGCTTCTTTACAACAAGGCAATGATTTCAGCTCCTTTGGGGCACAAACTGAATCAGTGAATCAGTATGGTGCCCATCAAATTATCTATAGCGCCCGTTATCATACGGATAAAGCCGAGATGCGCCTTGGCGATCAACAGAGTCTATGGCAGCAGGACTTGAGTTTAGTGAGTGATGCACAAAATGCATTATTAGCCTATACCGACGATGCAACAGCATTTACTTCGGCAATCGATTCTTTGTTTAATTGGGACGAATTACAGATAAAGCTCGCACTTGCCTATGAACAAGTGAGCGTTAATCGCAAGGTCGATTTAGCTTATGTAGGACTGGATGCGGCTGATTTCTCCGACAGCGATTGGATGCCACAACTCGGTGTTTTATATGATGCTGGAGATTGGCGCTTTAGTACGGATATTCGCCGCTCATGGACCGCCGCGAGTGCGGGGAATCTTGAGCAAGAGGCGCAAGTATCGCTGCAATATCAAGTCAGCGCCCAATATGCCAGTGAGCATTTTAGTGCTGACATCAAAACCTACGTTCAAGATTTTGATAACCTGCATGTCAATTGCGATGCGTATACCCAATGCGCCGACAGTCGTTTGTGGGTTCAAGGTAATGTTGTGGATGTACTGACCAAAGGAGTTGAGCTGAATCTTGGCTACCAGTGGGATATCGGTAGTGTACAGTTACCATTAGTCTTAAATTATCAATATTCGAATTCGGAATATCAAACCAATAGCTGTAACGAAATCCAAGGTTGCGTTGTGGCTGGTGATAGAGTGGCTTGGTTACCTGAGCAGCAATTGCATTTTAGTGCTGGAATGAAATTTGCCGAATATGAATTGAATGCAAATGTCTTTTATCAATCCGAGCGGAAAATGGGCCAATTTGGCGCTGAATTACAGCCTATCGCAGTACAATGGCGTGTAGATTTAGCGGCGAATTATCATTTTGATCGCCACCATGAGATTTATTTTAGGGTAGAAAATCTCTTAGATGAGTCATTAGTTACGACAGCATCAAATAGCGGAATTCGATCGGAAAATGGACGTATTAGCTATTTAGGTTATCAATGGCGCTTTTAAATTGAGTTTTATTTTGTTTGAATTTAAATCAATTGAAACAAATAAGATCGATTTAAGCCGCGTTTAGTGGACGTTTCGACTTTTTGCTAAATTAAATCTTTAATTATTAATGCTATAGTACCCAGTGGCCGTAATATTCTCTCTTTCTGATCAGTCACTAGGTCGGAAAGTGAACGCCGTAGCGCATGATTCTTTTCAATCCGTATTTTAGGTTTGAAATCACCTATAATTTTCGTGGCGATGCCAAGTCAATTGGGGTAAAATGCGCGCGACCAGCGTGATTGCGATCGCATTTCTGTGATAAATCTGCGCTAGCTCAATGCAGTAGGTTTTGTTTAAAACCTAAGTATTTAGCAGGAACGCGGCGCATTGTCTTTCCTTCAAACGTAGTGCTTGTGGATATGATTACAATTAAGAAAGGATTGGAACTGCCTATAGCAGGCGGACCAGAGCAAGTTATCCATAATGGCCCAGCCATTAAACATGTAGCTACTTTGGGTGAAGAGTATATTGGCTTACGTCCAACGATGAAGATCAAAGTGGGCGATAAAGTACAAAAAGGCCAAGTTCTTTTTGAAGATAAGAAGAATTTAGGCGTTAAATATACGGCTTTAGCCAGTGGTACTATATTAGACATTAACCGGGGCGCCCAGCGTGTTCTGCAGTCTGTTGTCATTGAAGTGGAAGGAAACGACAGCGTTGCCTTTGCTAAATATGATGCCACTGCACTCGATACGCTCGACTCGCAGTTAGTCCGTGACAATCTGATTGAATCAGGTTTATGGACTGCTTTGCGTACTCGTCCTTTTAGCAAAGTTCCTGCTGTAGACTCTTCTGCTGCTGGTATTTTTGTAACCGCAATAGATACTCAACCTCTTGCCGCTGATCCCGTTGTGGTGATCCGTGAGCATAAAGAAGATTTTGCTAATGGTCTTAAGGTCTTAGCAAGACTTACTGACGGTAAAGTTTACCTTTGTAAAGCGCCTGGCGCTGATATTCCTGCCGCAAACGCCCAAGTTGAAGAATTTGCCGGTGTGCACCCTGCAGGATTAGTCGGTACTCACATTCACTTCTTATTGTCTGCCTCTGCAAAACGTACCGTTTGGCATATTGGTTACCAAGATGTAATAGCAATTGGTCAGCTATTTACGACGGGTGAACTCAATACCGAACGTGTTATTGCAATCGCAGGCCCTAAAGCGGCTAAGCCAAGACTCGTACGCACTGTTGTGGGCGCGAGCATGACTGAATTAACCGCAGGTGAAGCCTTAGATGGCAATGTTCGTCTGATTTCAGGCTCTGTTCTGAATGGTCGTACAGCCGTTGGCCCACAAGGGTATTTAGGTCGTTACCATGTTCAAGTAAGTCTGTTAGAAGAAGGTACAGAGAAAGAATTTTTAGGCTGGGTATTACCAGGCTCAGACAAATATTCTATCACTCGTGCATTCTTAGGACATCTTGCTCCTTCTCGTCTGTTCAGCATGACGACCAGTACAGGTGGTTCAGATCGCGCTATGGTGCCAATTGGTAACTATGAGCGTGTAATGCCATTGGACATTCTTCCTACTATGTTGTTGCGTGACTTGATTTCAGGTGACTTTGACGGTGCTGCTACTTTAGGCGCGTTAGAGTTAGATGAAGAAGATCTCGCACTGTGTACGTTCGTATGTCCAGGCAAGTATGACTACGGTTCATATCTGCGTGACTGTCTAGATACGATCGAGAGGGAAGGCTAATGAGCTTGAAAGATTTTTTCGAACGTATTGAACCCGACTTTGAAAAAGGCGGTAAATACGAAAAGTTTTATGCCCTATTCGAAGCGGCATACACGATTTTTTATACCCCAGGTAAAGTGAACAAGGGCAAAACCCATGTTCGCGATAACCTCGACCTAAAACGTATGATGATTACGGTTTGGGCTTGTGCTTTCCCAGCGATGTTCGTGGGTATGTACAACGTAGGTTTACAAGCTCAATTAGCTTTAGTGGCTGGTTTTGCTACCCCTGACGTATGGCAAGTGAGCTTGTTCAGCATGTTCGGTACCGAACTTACGGCAAACTCTGGCTGGCCTGCGCTGATGTGGTATGGCGCCTGTTTCTTCCTACCTATCTACGCGGTGACCTTTGCCGTCGGTGGTATCTGGGAAGTGCTGTTCGCCTCTATCCGTGGTCATGAAGTCAACGAAGGTTTCTTCGTTACCTCTATCCTGTTTGCTTTAACGCTGCCAGCAACTATCCCATTATGGATGGTGGCGCTGGGTATCACCTTCGGTGTGGTCGTGGCGAAAGAAGTGTTCGGTGGTACAGGGCGTAACTTCTTAAACCCTGCACTAGCGGGTCGTGCCTTCTTGTTCTTCGCTTATCCGTTGAACATGTCAGGTGATACCTCATGGGTTGTGGCTGACGGTTACTCAGGTGCAACTGCACTGAGCCAAGCGGCGTCTGGCACTTTAGATTACGCAATTAACCAAAATTGGTGGGATGCGTTCTTCGGTTTCATTCCTGGTTCAGTGGGTGAGGTGTCTACATTAGCGATTCTGTTAGGTGGTTTGGTCATCATCTACACGCGTATCGCTTCATGGCGCATCGTTGGCGGTGTAATGGTGGGCATGATTGCCATTTCTACGCTGCTTAACGTTGTCGGTAGCGACACTAATCCAATGTTTGCAATGCCTTGGTACTGGCACTTAGTGTTAGGTGGTTTTGCGTTTGGCATGATGTTTATGGCGACTGACCCAGTGTCAGCGTCATTTACTAACCAAGCTAAATGGGCATACGGTATCTTGATCGGTGCAATGGCTGTGTTTATCCGCGTGATTAACCCTGCATTCCCTGAAGGCATGATGTTGGCAATTTTGTTTGCTAACTTGTTCGCGCCATTGTTCGACCACTTCGTGGTTCAGGCAAATATCAAGCGGAGGATTGCCCGTGGCTAGTAATAAAGATTCGTTCGGCAGAACCTTATTTATCGTCGTTGGCCTGTGTCTAATTTGTGCGATATTTGTGTCTACTGCAGCAGTGTTACTGAGACCGACTCAAGCAGAAAATAAACTGCTTGATAAGCAAAAGTACATTCTGGAAGCCGCTGGTCTTATCGATACTAAAGCTGGCAAAGTGACCAAAGCGCAAATTCTGGATACATACGGCAAACACATCGAAGCTAAACTGGTCGATTTGAAAACGGGTGCTTGGGTTGAGGGTGTTGATGCTGACACTTATGATCAACGTAAAGCGTCTCGTGATGTGAAAACCTCATTTGTACCTGAGAATGACATCGCTTCAGTGAAACGTGTTGCTGATAAGGCTGTGGTTTATCTTGTTCGTGACGGCCAAGGTAAATTAACCAGTGTCATTCTGCCAATCCATGGTTATGGCCTATGGTCTACTATGTATGCCTTCCTTGCTATGGATGCTGACCTAAACACAGTGCAAAGCTTAGTCTACTACGAGCACGGCGAAACGCCGGGCTTAGGTGGCGAAGTGCAAAATGCTCAGTGGAAAGCGAAATGGCATGGCAAAAAGTTATTTGATGAGCAAGGTAAACTCGCTATCAGCGTAACGAAAAACCCAACTGTTGCTAGCACTGAGTACGGTGTAGATGCATTATCTGGCGCAACCTTAACGAGTAACGGTGTACAACATTCACTGACATTCTGGTTGGGTAAAGAAGGTTTTGCGAGTTTCATTGAAAAAGCACGCAATGGAGGTCTCAACTAATGTCTGACGCTAAAGAACTGAAACAGGTTCTGACCGGACCTATAGTCAACAACAACCCGATTGCTTTACAAGTACTTGGTGTATGTAGTGCATTAGCGGTAACGAGCAAGCTCGAAACTGCATTGGTAATGGCGTTGGCGTTAACTGCGGTAACTGCGTTTTCGAACCTGTTTATCTCAATGATCCGTAATCATATTCCAAGCAGTGTGCGTATTATCGTACAGATGACCATTATTGCCTCTTTGGTAATCGTGGTTGACCAATTGCTGCAGGCTTATGCTTATCAGATCTCTAAGCAGCTGTCGGTATTCGTCGGTCTGATTATTACGAACTGTATCGTAATGGGTCGTGCCGAAGCTTACGCGATGAAAACACCGCCAATGATGAGCTTTATGGATGGTATCGGTAACGGTTTAGGTTACGGTGCGATTCTGTTAGCTGTTGGCTTCGTACGTGAACTGTTTGGTAACGGTTCTCTGTTCGGTGTTGAAATCCTGCACAAGATCTCTGATGGCGGCTGGTACCAACCAAACGGTCTGCTACTACTGCCTCCGAGTGCGTTCTTCCTGATCGGTGTTTTGATTTGGATTATTCGTACCTATAAGCCAGAGCAAGTTGAAGCAAAAGGGTAAGTGCGATGGAACATTATATTAGCCTGTTAATTCGCTCTGTTTTCATTGAAAACATGGCACTGGCCTTCTTCCTAGGTATGTGTACTTTCTTGGCTGTGTCTAAGAAAGTCACTACAGCCATGGGCCTAGGGATTGCGGTAGTTGTAGTGTTAACTATCTCTGTCCCAGCAAACCAAGTTATCTATCAAGGGCTGCTAGCTCCTGGTGCACTTGCTTGGGCTGGCGCACCTGAAGCTGACTTAAGCTTCTTGAAATTCATTACCTTTATCGGTGTGATTGCGGCTTTGGTTCAAATTCTGGAAATGGCACTGGACAAGTACTTTCCACCTTTGTACAACGCATTAGGTATTTTCTTACCTTTGATCACAGTGAACTGCGCGATTTTCGGTGCGGTATCATTCATGGTTGAGCGTGACTACAAGCTGGGTGAGAGTGTGGTGTTTGGTTTCGGCTCAGGAGTGGGTTGGGCATTAGCTATCGTATTGATGGCCGGTATCCGTGAGAAGCTGAAGTATGCCGACGTGCCTAACGGCCTACGTGGTTTAGGGATTACCTTTATCACCGCTGGTTTGATGGCCTTAGGTTTCATGTCGTTTTCAGGTGTGTCTCTGTAAGAGACACATAACGGCTTCTTGAATTGGACCTTCTAAGGATAAGTTAATGGATATTCTTGGTATTTTTAAATCTACTCCGCTCGAGGTTTACCTCGGTGTGAGTATGTTTACTGCTATTGTCCTCATCTTGGTATTAGTGATTTTATTCGCTAAGTCTAAGTTAGTGGCTAGTGGTGACATCACGATCGGCATTAATGACGATCCTGAAAAAGCGATTACAACCGGTGCGGGCGGTAAGTTGTTAGGCGTTTTGGCTAACAGCGGTATCTTCGTATCGAGTGCGTGTGGTGGCGGTGGCTCATGTGGCCAATGCCGCGTGGTGATTAAGTCTGGCGGCGGCGATATTCTGCCAACGGAACTTGACCACATCAGCAAAGGTGATGCCCGTAAAGGTTGTCGTCTTTCTTGTCAGGTTAACGTTAAGAACGATATGGAAATCGAGCTTGACGAAGAAATCTTCGGTATCAAGAAATGGGAATGTGAAGTTATCTCTAACGATAACAAAGCCACTTTCATTAAAGAACTGAAGCTGCAAATTCCTGATGGCGAGTCTGTACCATTCCGTGCTGGCGGTTATATTCAAATCGAAGCACCAGCTCATCATATTAAATATGCAGATTTTGATGTACCTGCACAATACCGTGGCGACTGGGAACACTTCGGTTTCTTCAATCTTGAATCTAAGGTTGATGAAGAAACTATCCGTGCATACTCAATGGCTAACTACCCAGAAGAGTTCGGCATTATTATGCTGAACGTGCGTATTGCTACGCCTCCACCACGTAACTTGACACTGCCTTGCGGTAAGATGTCATCTTACATTTGGAGCTTAAAAGCTGGCGATAAAGTGACAATTTCTGGCCCATTCGGTGAATTCTTCGCGAAAGATACCGATGCAGAAATGGTGTTTATCGGCGGTGGTGCGGGTATGGCGCCAATGCGTTCACATATCTTCGACCAACTGAAGCGTCTTCAGTCTAAACGTAAGATGAGCTTCTGGTACGGTGCACGTTCTAAGCGTGAAATGTTCTACGTAGAAGATTTCGACGGCCTAGCGGCTGAGAATGATAACTTCGTATGGCATGTGGCACTTTCAGATCCTCAACCAGAGGACAACTGGGATGGTTACACAGGTTTTATTCATAACGTATTGTATGAAAACTATCTGAAAAACCATGATGCTCCAGAAGATTGTGAGTTCTACATGTGTGGACCTCCAATGATGAACGCTGCCGTCATTGGTATGTTGAAAAATCTTGGTGTCGAAGACGAAAACATCCTGTTGGATGACTTCGGCGGCTAATGTTCATTAGTCCTAGATAGAAAAGTTGCAGATGTTGAGGTTAACCTTTCATCTGCAACTTTTGCATTTAAGGGCCCAAATAAGAGTAGTAGGTCACTATGTTTCAGACCTTAAAGATCAATACCTCAGCACTAAAGCATTCATTTAACTGGCTAGTCCTCGTGGGACTGGCCTTTTTTGTTTCAGCCTGTTCAAAGCAAAACGAAGTCATTTCGTTGGCCGGCAGCACTATGGGCACGACTTATCACATTAAAGTCGTCCCGAATGAGCAGATGCCGACGGCGCAGTTACTTCAAGCGGAAATTGATTTAGCCCTTGAGCTAGTCAATGACCAGATGTCGACCTATCGGCCTAATTCAGAATTATCCCGTTTCAACCAATTGCCATTGGAGCAAAGCGTTGAAGTCTCACCGGATACCATAAAAGTGGTGCAAGAGGGAATACGTTTATATCAAGTGACTGATAAGGCACTTGATATTACCTTAGGTCCTTTAGTTAATCTGTGGGGTTTTGGACCTGATAAGCGTCCAACGAAAGTTCCGACACAGGCTGATATTGATGCGGCTAAAGCCAAAACAGGGATTAGTGAACTTTCCATTGAAGGCAATCGTCTAAGTAAGCACAACACCCATTTATATGTAGATTTATCATCAATCGCGAAGGGATTTGGGGTTGATAAAATCGCTTCTATTCTTGATAAATACCATGCGATTGGGTATTTAGTTGAAATTGGTGGCGAACTGAGTATCAAAGGTGCCAAAGGTGATGGAAGCTCTTGGCGTGTTGCTATAGAGCAACCGACCAATGATGGCTCTGAAGCCGTACAGCAGGTTATTGCACCTGGTACTATGGCGATGGCGACCTCTGGTGATTATCGTAATTATTATGAAGAAGACGGCCAACGTTTTACGCATATAATCGATCCGCGTACTGGTTTGCCGATAAATCATAAGTTAGCATCCGTGACTGTATTGCATCAAAATTGTATGACGGCCGACGGTTTTGCGACGGCCATGATGGTTTTGGGCACAGAAGCATCATTGGAGCTTGCCAAGAAGGAACACTTGGCGATAATGCTAATCGAAAAGCAAGGCGACGGATTTAAGGTTTATTACAGCGACGCCTTCAAGCCTTTCCTTATTTAGTTTTTGGAGTAAACCATGACCTCTTTTATTGCGGCATTTGTGATCTTGTTAGTCTTCTTTTTGCTCATGTCGATTGGTTATCTCATCAAGCGCAAAGCCGTTGAAGGAAGTTGTGGCGGTTTAGGTGTTCTAGGGATTGAGAAAGCGTGTGATTGTGATGACCCTTGTGACAAACGTAAACGTCGTATGGCCGCTGAAGAAGCGCGTCGTGAGAAGTTAACGAAAGACCGCATTATCTAAATAGTCTTGATTCGATCATAGCCTCCGATTTAGGGGGCTATTTTTTTGCCTCGTATTTTCTTACACGGGTTAATCATTTGAGATTTATCCTTGGGATTAGAGTGGGATAGCAAGTTAATCTAAGCAGGAATGAGAATGCTTTTCATCATTAAGTGAGTGAAATATAAAGATAATTTGAGTTGGTCGATAAATTGTACTAGGCTAGAAGCTTGATTTAGATCAATCTTTTCACGCTTACCAAGGATAGTAACTTATGAAAGGTCATCCTAAAGTGGTTGGGCAACTGAATCGGGTGCTTACCTGTGAGTTGACCGCCATCAATCAATATTTCCTCCATGCCCGCATGTTTAAACATTGGGGCTTAGAGAAGTTAAACCACGTCGAATACAAAAAATCCATCCAAGATATGAAGCACGCCGATAAGCTCATCGAGCGAGTGCTGTTTTTGGAAGGTCTGCCTAATCTGCAACAACTCGAAAAACTTCGCATTGGTGAACATAGCCAAGAGATGCTCGACTGCGATCTGGCCATGGTGCAAGAGCAGCTTACATTGCTGCGTGATGCGATCAGCTTGTGTGAAGCCGAACAGGACTATGTGAGTCGCGATCTGCTGGAAGATATTCTCGAAGACGAAGAAGAGCACTTAGATTGGCTCGAGTCGCAGCAAGAGCTCATTACGCTAACCGGTATTCAAAATTATCTACAATCGCAAATTAGCAACCAATAGGAGCAAGATATGAAAGGCGATAAAGACGTCATCGATGCGTTAAATCGTCTCCTAACGGGAGAACTCTCGGCAATGGATCAGTATTTTGTCCATGCCCATATGTACGAAGATTGGGGCCTGAATGAACTCTATGAGCGTATCGCTCATGAGTCAGATGATGAGAAAGCCCATGCAGCCAAATTAGTGCAGCGCATTTTATTCCTCGAAGGTACACCCAATGTTGCCGCCCGTGAGGCATTGAACATAGGTAAAGATGTAGAAGAGATGCTACGTAATGATCTCGCCTACGAATACAAGGTCGCGGACGATTTGCGCAAAGTGATTGCACTGTGTGAGCAGAAGCAAGATTACCAGACCCGCGAAATCCTTGAAGTATTACTCGACGATACAGAGTCTGACCATATGTATTGGCTCGAAAAACAACTTGGGCTTATCGACCGTGTTGGGCTGCAAAACTACCTGCAAACTAAGATGTGAGCCTTAGGTTGAGTAAATACCTAGGCCACTGAGTGTAATGGCCTAGGAAACTCAGTTATTAAGCATGTCTGTTGTTCCTCACACTTGTCTTGTTCTCTTTTCCAGCGCTAGGCCACATCTTATTGGCCCAAATCTATCAGGAATACTTGATTACTGTTTTTATATACAGTATTTTGGCGTTGGAGGAATTCAACGTGCGAAAAATTATTCATATCGATATGGACTGCTATTTTGCTGCAGTGGAAATGCGCGACTTTCCTGAGTACCGTGGCAAGCCTTTAGCCGTAGGCGGCAGTAGCGACCGTCGCGGTGTTATCAGTACTTGCAGTTACGAGGCACGTAAATTCGGTGTACGTTCAGCAATGGCAACGGCTTATGCCTTTAAGTTGTGCCCTGAGCTGATTTTAGTTCCGGGTCGGATGCAGGTTTACAAAGAAGTGTCGCTACAAATTCGTGAAATATTTTCCCGCTATACCCAATTAATTGAGCCGCTTTCCTTAGATGAAGCTTATTTGGATGTGAGTGAGTGCCAACAATATAAGGGCTCTGCGACCTTGATTGCCCAAGCGATTCGTCGCGATATCTTAGCCGAAACGGGTTTAACCGCATCGGCTGGTATCGCGCCAGTAAAATTTTTAGCTAAGGTCGCCTCGGATCTGAACAAGCCAAACGGCCAATATGTCATTACACCAGAGACGCTTTCTGAGTTTGTTAAGACCTTATCGCTGCGTAAAATTCCCGGTGTTGGTAAAGTCACCGCCGAAAAGCTCTCTTCGCTCGGGCTCAATACCTGTGGTGATGTGCAAGCTTATTCTAAACCTGAGCTCTTAGCGCGATTCGGTAAGTTTGGTGGCGTGTTGATTGAGCGTTCCCAAGGCATAGATGAACGGGGTATTTCTGCCGACAGAGAGCGCAAATCAGTGGGTGTTGAAACCACGTTAGCAAAGGATATTTATAGCTTAGAGCAGTGCCAGCAGGTGATGCCGAGTTTGATTCAAGAACTGTCGTTGCGTTTAAGTCGTAGTGCTAAGGAACGCAAAATACATAAACAGGTGGTCAAACTTAAGTTTAACGATTTCAAGCAGACTACAATTGAGCACCGCAGCGATGAAGTCTCGATTGTAATGTTCTATGAGCTACTCGCGCAGGCTATGGAAAGGCAAGAAGGCCGTGGCATTCGTCTATTAGGGATTTCAGTAGGCCTTACCGATTCTACTCTTGTCGTCGCCACAAGCTTAAACGGCCAGACTCAGCTGGATTTAGCACTCTAGCCGTTTATTGAGTCGATAAGCCGCAGACTCATGCCTGCATTGGCTCAATAAGCCTCGGGTGGATTCGCCAACATAAAATCAATTAACAGTCTGACCCGTAAGGGCAGGTTGTCTCGATCGCGATACATTAAGTAGGCGGTGCGCGGAATACCTTGCCACTCGGGCAGTATTTGAATGAGTTTGCCACTTCGTATCTGTTCACTCGCCATGCTGATGGGTATGAGTCCAATCCCAAGCCCCGCCACCACGGCCTGACAGGCAATCGCCATATCATCGACGGCTAATTTGATATTCCCCCTTGGTTCAAACTCGACATTTTGCCCTGTGCTGTTGTGCTGTAAACGCCACGTTTTTGTGGGCTTGGCGATGATAACCGGATGCTGATCCAGCTCTTCAATGGATTGCAGCGCATGCCACTGCGTTGCCGATGTGCTGGCGCAAAGTACAAAGCTAATTGTGGTAAGTGGCCTTGCAATCCAATCGGGATCTTTAGGTTCGCCCACTCGAAAGGCGATATCGATGGCGTTTTCACTGACATCGATATTCATGTTCGACAGACTTAAATCGATATCAATATTGGGATAATGCCGTTGGAAGGCGTTGAGTGATTCACCTAGCCAGCGATAGGTTGTATTGATGGGTGCCGAGATCCGCAATTTGCCAACCGCTTGATGTTTATCCGCATGCAACTCACCAGATACCTGGTTTAACTCGATAAATAGCGGACCGCAGCGTTCGAGATACCGCTGACCTGTGGCGGTCAGATTGACTCTATGGGCGTCTCTGTGCAGTAAACGCAGACCTAAGGATTGTTCTAACAGATTGATTCGACGGCTTAAGGTTGAAGGTGGAATGCCTAAATGCTGCGCCGCGAGCTTAAAACTCCCTTGCTGTGCCACCACCCAAAATAAGCGCATATCGTCTAAGGAATAATTAAGTTTCATATTTGGAATTTAAACTCTCAATCTTGTTAGTTTTAATAATATATGAAACTTATAAACTAAGCTCAATCCCAATTACCTCCCTAGAGGACGATATGAAATCCCATACACCTTACATGACATTCGTTTGTCTACTTATTTGCGTTTTTAGCTGGGGCAGTGTGTTTCCGATTGCTAAGCGAGTGCTGGAGGAGATGTCAGGGGAATCTCTCGTATTCTGGCGTTTTACCATTGCGGCTGTAACTCTAGCGTTATATATCGTTTTTACTCGTCAGGCTTGGCCTAAATTGAGTTTGGCGCAATACGCTGTCATAGCGCTAGTAGGCGTGATTGGTGTTGGCGGCTTAAATTTGGCGTTATTTAATGGCCTGCAGCACACCTCTGCCGCCAATGGCGCCTTGATTATGGCGCTCAGTCCGCTGGTGACTTCAATCGTCAACGCGCTATTACAGCGTGAATGGCTCAGCAGACAACAAGTGTTCAGCTTAGTGGGCGGTTTGGCGGGCGTACTGTTAGTGATCACTAACGGCAGTGTGCAGCAGTTGCTCAATTTTAGTTTTAACCAAGGTGATGTGATGATTGCCGCCGGCATGTTGGCGTGGAGTGGTTATACCATTTGTTCGCAACGGGTCGGCCATTGGTTGCCTGTATTGCCATTTACCTTGCTGAGTATGATAGCTGCCAGTGTGTCTATGTCCGTGGTTGGGCTTGGCCGAGGTGAGTTTCACCCTTGGCTGGAGTTGATGGAACTGTCGGCAACGGCTTTTTCTAGCGTGCTCTACATAGGTTTGTTCGCCACTGTGCTCGGTTATCTGTTTTGGATTAACGGTGTTAAGGCGCTTGGCCCCGCTAAGGCATCGATTTTTTTTAATCTCGTGCCCGTTTTTGCAGCATTAACGGCGTTAGCCATGGGGCAGGCGGTGACGGAAATTCAATTGGTAGGGATGCTGATAGTGATCCTTGCGTTGATGTTACCTATGTTAGTCAACTTACGCGCGGCAAGAGGCTTAGTGGTTAAGCGCTGCTAATCAGTGCTAGCTTTGCTGTTTAAATATAAGGGAGTACCTGAATTCAGATAATCACTGCGACAGGTTTATGCTCCCTTATTCGTTAGAGGGGACTTTTCAAACATCACTGATTTACAAAAGGTAACTTATATAAAAGCTTTCACCCTCAAAAATTACAGTTTAAAGCGGCTGACCAGCGCCGTGAGATTACTCGCCATTGACGAGAGTTGTACGCTTGCTGCGTAGATTTCATCAGTGGTTCGTAGACTTTCCTCCGACTGTTCGGCAATGTGTTGAATATTTTGATGACTCTCGTTGGCCATAGTGGTTTGCGCTTTAGCCGCGAGGGCGATTTGATTGTTCATCTCACTAATTTGGCTGACCATTTCTGCAATATGCGCTAAGGCTTCACCGGCATTACTGGCGGCTTCTACGCTTGAGATAGCCTTTTCATTACCGATATTAATCGCTGCCACAGCGCTTTGAGTGCCATTTTGCACATTGGCGATCATCAATTTAATTTCTTCGGTTGATTGGTGAGTCTTAGAGGCAAGGGATCGCACTTCATCGGCAACCACTGCAAACCCGCGTCCTTGTTCGCCTGCTCGCGCCGCTTCAATTGCGGCGTTAAGAGCTAATAGATTCGTCTGTTCGGCAATGGCTTGAATCACCTCAAGCACGCGGCCGATATGTTGGCCTTCCTGTTCGAGTTTATTGATCTGCATTTCTGCCGTGCCTACATCTCCCGCAAGTTCACGAATCACATTGATGGTTTTTTTCACTCTTGCCTGACCGTCGGCGGTAAATACGTCGGCTTGTTTAGCGGCATCGGCGGCATGACTGGCACTGACTGATACTTCTTGCACGGATGCGGCAATATGATCGCTGGCATCGGCGATTCTGTGGGTGGCAGCTTGTTGATCCATCAAGGTATGTTTTGCTGATGCGCTGGTTTTGGCTAGACCTTCGGCAGCGGTGTTGAGCTCTGATGTAGACTGTTTAAATTGCGAGATAATGCCATGTAAGTTATCGAGAAAATGATTGAATGCCTTGGCGAGATCACCAAGCTCGTCCTTAGAGGTTAAGTGGACTCGTTCGGTCAAATCGCCATCACCATCGGTAATGTCGTGGATTTTTGCGAGTAAAACCGCCAGCGGTTTGCTGATGAGTTTAGGCAGTGCAACGATAAAGAGTATACAGATCAAGAGACTGATGGCTAAGGCAATTAACTGCATCTGTTGTCCATGATTGGCATCATCATCTACTTGGGCTATCGCTGCGGTAGTATTACTATTTAAATCATTGATTAAATGATTAATGTTCTGGTGTAGTTGCTCGAATTGCGTTGCTGCTTGACCGAAACTAAGATCAATCGCCGTCGTTCTACCGTTACGGCCATTTTGGGTGCGTTGATTACTGATTTCTGTGGTTGTCGCTCGCCAAGTATCGAAACTGTGATTCAATTCATTGAGCTTATCTTTAGCGAGGGGACTTGTGGTCACATCGGCAAACTTATCAAT
This sequence comes from Shewanella sp. SW24, assembly GCF_025653395.1. Classification (NCBI taxonomy): domain Bacteria; kingdom Pseudomonadati; phylum Pseudomonadota; class Gammaproteobacteria; order Alteromonadales; family Shewanellaceae; genus Shewanella; species Shewanella sp. SW24. The sequence continues at coordinate 52,653 of NZ_JAKKSH010000018.1, read as the reverse complement.
ATGTTCTTTAACCAGAGAGATACTATTAGTGTGCTGCTTTAAAAGGTCGTTGTAAGAGTCTGTGCCCACGTTAACAAACATCAGGCTGCGCTCGGCCACTTGAGCTTGATAAAGCTCTTTATCGGCCTGTAGGAGTTCAGATTGGCTAGGTAAGTATTCAAGCGCGAGTGTATTCGCGCTGTGATTTAAGGCTTTGAGTCCTAAAATACCAGTTGAAGAGGCGAAGATGACTACGCCAGCGAGTAGCAGACTCGGATAAGTCAGTTTCTGATTAACGGATAGATCTTTATACCATTCCATAGTCACGCCCTCCTTGATTGATGCACTGAAAAGGTGAGAGCCGCAATAACCTCTGTGGTAAGAGGATGCAGCCCATCACTGGCGTTCTCTGGTAATTAGAGTCCAAATTGATCTAGGTTGATCCCAATCGTGATTGCACCAATTGCAGCATCGCCATCCATCACTGGAATAGAAATTTGTACTAGATAGGCTTGGGAGCTCTCGTCAAATTTGACCGGACCTATGTGTTTATCGCCTTTGCCATTGGCGAAGGATTTTTGCCATTTATCTTCATCACCCTGCCAATAATCTGAAGTTTTACTGATCATGGCGACGTTCGCGCCTTGATTGTCCATGAGGAAAATTTCTTGGTAGTAAGGTTTGCTGGCTTCGAAGGTCGTGAGAAACTTAGCCGCTTCGTTGTTCATCAGGGATGACATAAAGTCATCAATACCTGCGGTGGCAATCCATTTTTCATCTAATGTTTTGATTGAATCTAAGCTTTTGCCTTGGGCGTTTTGCGCTTTAACAGCATTCACCAGTACCACTTCTCTGCCTAATGGCATCAGTGAATCGGCTAGGTCGATAACGGCTTTGGGGACTTCTTCGGCGAAACTGAGGTTACTGCTGAGCAGTAGTGCGGCGGCAGACAAGATTTTACCAAATTTCATGATCTCTATTCCTTAAGGTCACAGTATTGAAGGGGAAAGCGGTTATCTCTAAAGCGCGATAAGCAAAAATACGTTAGGGTAAGACAGAACAACTATAGTAGAAAATTCAAGTTATTCAGTTCTTTCATAAAAATTTTATCGATGGCATTTCTACACAAATAGAATCCGCGGTAAAAAATAAGGCCACATCTGACTTGAGCAGATATGGCCTTGAATTGAGTGAGCTAGGGTAAGGTTAGAACATTAAGCCTTGACTGGAATGCGCTCGAGTACGGCTAATAATAATGTCCAATATTGGCCGACTGTGGTGATGTTTACCATTTCGTCTGGACCGTGTGGATAGCGAATGGTGGGACCAATCGAGACCATGTCCATGTCTGGATAGGGTTTCTTGAATAGGCCGCACTCGAGACCCGCATGGATCACCATGATCACTGGCTCTTTGTGGTAAATGTCTTGATAGGTTTCGCGCACTATCGCCATTACAGGTGAGCTGTTATCTGGCTTCCAGCCTGGGTAAGCACCGCTTAAATCGATATCGGCTCCGGCTAAGTTGGTCAGCGCAGTTAACATGCCTTCGACTTGAGTACGGCCAGAATCGATCAGCGAGCGGATAAGGCACAGGATAGTGACTTCTTCATCGTTAGTGCTGATAACGCCAACGTTGAGCGAGGTTTCAGTCACACCTTCGACTTCATCACTCATGCGGATCACGCCGTTCGGGCACACATGCAGCAAATCGATCAGGGTATTTTGGCTGTTTTCGCTCATCACACGTTTTGGCGTGGGGATAGTGTTTAACACTAAACGCATATCGGGATCGGCAATGGCGAGTTCGGTGCGGATAAGCGCTTCAAACTCAGCGACTTTTTCGTTTAAGGCGCTGACGTTTTCTTCTGGCAACATAAAGCTGATGTTGGCTTCACGTGGGATCGCATTACGCAGTGAACCGCCGCTAAATTGGGTCAGCTCTAACGCTAAATCATCTGCGTTTTCAAAGAGGAAACGCGCCAATAGCTTGTTGGCATTGCCACGACCTAAGTGAATGTTCACCCCAGAGTGACCCCCTTTTAAGCCAGATAAGTGCAGGCTAAAGGCTGAGTAACTTTGCTCAGAGGCTTGCCACACCATAGGCAGGGTGATTTGAGCATCGACGCCGCCGGCGCAGCCCATGTAGATTTCACCTTCTTGCTCTGAGTCGGTATTGATCAGAATGTCAGCGTCTAACATGCCCGCCTGTAAACCAAAAGCACCTGTCATGCCCGCTTCTTCATCTATCGTCAGCAGCACTTCTAATGGGCCGTGCTTGATATCATCAGAGCCTAAAATGGCTAAAGCCGATGCCATGCCAATACCGTTATCTGAACCTAAGGTTGTGCCCTTGGCTTTAACCCAATCGCCATCGACATAAGCTTCGATAGGATCTTTAGTAAAATCATGCACTTTATCGGCATTTTTTTGTGGCACCATATCGATATGGGCTTGAATAACCACGATTTTACGATCTTCCATACCCGGCGTCGCAGGTTTACGGATGATCACGTTGCCAACGGCATCCTCAACGACGGCAAGTTGTTTGCTTTTAGCCCACGCTTGAATGTGCTGGCTTAAGGCTTGCTCATGTTTAGATGGATGGGGAATCGCGCAAATTTGTTCGAACCATTGCCATAATGGCTGCGGGTATAACTGACTTAAGGCTGTCACTTGAGTGTCCCTCATAAGGTCTTGTGGGTATAGGGCAAATTTGCGGCCATTCTACCACATTCTGTGCAGCCAAATAATCTCAGCGTCACAGGCTTTTGGTGAGCTGGCAGCCAAAGTTTCCAGTTCGATTTTTTCTGGGAGTGTCGGTAGCACTTTTAGATTGGTAATTAAGCGATAGAGCGGGAATAATGCAGGCACAATAATGAAAAAGGATGGGTCATGTTTCAAGTTAACTTCGTTGATGTAAAAGCAGAAAATGCCATTTTTGATGGTGAAGGTTGGGATGCGGTTGTGGTGGTGACGCCCGATCTGGATTCTATCGGTTTTGATGAGATAGGTTTATTGGCTCAGCACGGTGCCCACGTGGATAAGCGCGTGGGTAAGAGCCCAACATTACTGTTTGCGCCAGGGCTTGCGGGAGGGCGTTTGATCATTGCCCCTGTCACCCAAGTGAATGACGAGTATGTGGACGTGCGAGTCTATGCCAATGCTGCAAGGGCGGCGATTGCCATTGCAAAAGACGCAGGCGCAAAACGTCCGTTGTTATATGTAGTGCCATCGAAGGACTCACGTTTTAGTTTTGCCTCTGAAGTCGCAGCATTAGCTTGCGGTCAAGAACTGTGGCAAACCTTAGAGTTGCGTGAAGCGACTGGCTTAACGCCTGCATTTGAGTCCATAGGGATATTATCTTCATCAACCCATAACAGCAATTTGCTCAATGCCTTAGAAGCGGGCCGCGTATTAGCGCGGGATTTATGTGGTACTGAACCCGAGCGTATGTCGGCTAAAGCCTTTGCGGACTATTGTTTACAATCCTTAGCGGGCAGCGTGATCAAAACCGCAGTGGTAGAAGACAGAGATATTTTAGAGCGTGATTATCCGCTACTCAGCGCCGTGGCGCGTTCTTCTTTTGCCGTCGGTCGTCATCAGCCTCGCGTGGTGAAACTAGAGTATCTGCCAGAGGGTCAAGTGACTCGCACTTTCCTGTTTGCGGGTAAGGGCGTAATTTACGATACCGGCGGCGCCGATCTGAAAGTCGGCGGCGCTATGGCGGGTATGAGTCGTGATAAAGGCGGCGCTTCTGCCGTGGCGGGGCTATTTAAAACTCTGTCAATGCTAAAGCCTAAAGGTATTCGAGTGATTGCCGAGTTAGGTTTAGTGCGTAACAGCATAGGCAGTGAAGCCTACGTGACCGATGAAATTATTACGAGCCATGCGGGTGTGCGGGTACGAATTGGTAATACGGATGCCGAAGGGCGCTTAGTGCTGGCGGATTTACTGAGCCATTTACGTATCAAAGCCGTGTCGGCGGTGAAGCCTGAGATGTTTTCGGTAGCAACACTCACAGGTCATGTCGTGCGTTGTTATGGCAGTTATCCTGCGGCGGTGGAAAACTCAGTAGCGAGTTCACAGCAATGCGCTGTCACTTTACAGCAGCAGGCGACTCAATGGGGCGAACCCTTTGAAGTGTCTACATTACGCCCTGAAGACTTCGCTAAGATCCGCGATGTGTCAGGCGCTGCTGAAATATTATCTTCCAATAATGCACCATCATCGATTACCGCCCGTGGACATCAATATCCCGCGGCATTTTTACTGAAAGCATCGGGGCTATTTGACCATGGGGTTAATGCCCCTATTCCCTTGGCTTACACACACTTAGATATTGCAGGCAGTGCAACAGAAGGTGATCCGCTCTACGGCAAACCTACAGCGAGTCCGCTGGTGGGCTTGTATCAATATCTGATCAATCGCTAACGGGTAGGGCGTGTTGACGTTTCAGGGTTATTTTTGCAGCGAGTTGGCTGGCTTTTATGCAAGGTAAAGCCCGTGCGGTGTAGTTATTCTACATAAACGGGCGATAACGCAGCAGAAATGCCAGCCAAACGCTGCCCGAAGGGTTCGTCTGGCAAGCACTTGCTCTTTGTCACTCGTCATTTGAGTAGAGTAACTACACGTCACTCCTCGTTTCGCGATCACGAGCTTGCCAGAGCGAACAAAATTTAATCTCGAAACGTCAACACGCCCTAGTAACAAATAGAAATAATTCTGTAATATCTTATTTATTAGATAATTACAGGGTTATTTCTGTTTTTCTGTGAAGCAGGTCGCCATTAACCTCACTATAATTGTGTAATTTAATTACATTAAAAAGCCTTAATCAAAAAAAATACAAATAAAGGTTGTAATAAAACTACAAATCCATATAATTGCTTTCGTGGATTAGGCACTACGCCTTTCCTCTCTAGTCTATCCAGGATGGATATTTTTCTCCAAGGACCTGAGTGACAAGTCGTCTCAACGGATATGAGAATCTCTAGTTCCAAGGAACCGAGCCAAGCTTCACTAGAGTACTTAATCACAACTAATTTAGGAGTATTGACTATGTCTTATACAGGCAACAACCATATTTATTGGCAAAACACTTGGTTTAAAACTGATGTTTTGCGTGGCGGTTTATTCGCCATGAGCTTTAAGGCCTAACCCTCCTTAAAGTTTGAGTTTCCATCATCCATCAACCTTTGTATCGCCTTTTTTGGCGTGTTTAGACTCAAGTAGCATATTGATGTTTTTGCATGGATATGCCAGGTTTTTCCCGCTAGCGCGGTAATGTACTTCCCCGAAAGGGACGCTTGAAATATGTCTTTGCCTGCTCATTGAGCAGGCTTTTTTTTGTCTTTTTTTCGCTTAAGAATTTAACGGTTTTGCCTGATGGCAATGAGCGTAAACGGTTCGTTTTAGAAGTGATGCGGTATGGACAACAAATGGATATGGGGTTCAATATACAAGCTATCGGCCTATCGCTTGTGAAACTTGTTACTCAGGGACTGTTTATGGACACTAAGCTGTTTTTTCAAAATGGTAAGTTAGCACTGGATATCAACCCCAGTGAGATGCGAATGTCGCATTGGGTTTATGCGCCAGTGTTAATCAATACTGAAACGGCGGAAGTGATTTTTGATTTATCAGGGAAGGGCTGGGATTTTCGGTCTGCAGAAGAAAGTGGTGATGACATCATTTTAAAGCTTGTCCGTTATCCTGATGCGAACAACGTATTTAGGCTCGTTCTGAATATATCAAAAGACCGAGCAAGCCTTAACGGTAATATTTTTTCAATTAATGATGTGTGTAAGGTATTAGAGGATATTGCCTAACAAGTGATATATGGATTTCTTAATTTTTATATATAAATCATAGCCTTTAATCTGCAAAGATATATGCGGCAAACCCTACCCAACTTAGTAGTAAAAGCGTTATGGCAATCCAAGTCGCGGTGGTGAACTGACGTTGAGATTCGAATAACTCGTCTGAATCCTCTAGTTCATCAGTGTCATTAACTGTGCGAGATTTTGCTCTCAACTGTTGTTTACGTGCTTTATCCCGTTCGCGAGCTTTGGCTTTTTGCAGCTTTTTATATTCAGCTATGCCTTTTTCTATCCCTTGGGCAATGAGTTTAGTTTGCTCTTTGGTTTGGCCCGGCTTTTGGGTGGCTTTGGCTGCGACCAGTGCTTCTTGTTGAGTTTCTGTCGAGATAGTGGGTTTCATCTGGGCTCTGCCTAAATTAATGCGGCTGTGGCTAAAAGGTGATAGCTAAAGTGTAAACGCAGCGATTATACCCACATTAGACCTCAAAAACGTAAGATGAATACCTTCTTTCCATTAAAAAATCAGTGGGTGTCCACTCTGAGGGGAGGGGATATATACGGGCTCGTAGTCCCATACTTCCCTAATGGTATCAACCGACAGAGCATCGGATGGCGTGCCTTCACTGACGATTCGCCCTTGTTTTAACACAATTAATTGATCGCTATAGCGCGCGGCTTGGTTCAAGTCATGCAGTACTACTATTACAGTGTAGCCTTGTTGGTGAGCTAAGTTTTGGGCTAACTCAAGTACTCTGTGCTGCTGGGCAAGATCCAACGCCGATGTTGGTTCATCCAGTAATAGTACGGGCGGAAACGGCGATTGCCTGAGTTGAGTTAAGACTCTGGCGAGTTGGACTCGCTGTTTCTCGCCGCCAGAGAGGGTTGGATAGCTGCGCTTAGCCAGATGGGTTAAGCCCACTTGCGCCAGTTGCTCGGCAACTAACGCATCACCTTCTATCTTACTGATGGTTAAGGGATATAAACCCATTGCTACGACTTCTGACACAGTGAAGGGAAAGGTGAGGCTGGCGTGTTGCGGCAGTACGGCTAAGGATTTTGCCAGCTCGCTCCTAGGCCAATCCGCCAGCTGGCTATGGCCTAGCCGTATACTTTGCCTTGGTGTGCTGATTTCTTGGCAAAGGGCTTTAAGCAAGGTGGATTTACCCGCACCATTTGGGCCGAGTAGGGCGGTTACTGCACCCGATTGAAACTGTACATTAATATCACTGAGCACGGTTTTTGGGCCGATGCTGACATCGAGCTGACAAATACTGAGCTCGGTGCGATCAAATTGCGCCTTAGCTGAATAAGTTGTCGATTGTGATGGTTGATTTGCAAAGGATGTTGCAGCCATAAAAACTCGCTTAGATTAGCTTACTGCGCTGTTGCAGTAGTAAAAAGATGAAGAAAGGCGCACCGATGAGCGCGGTGACGAGTCCAACGGGTAACTCGGCAGGCGGTAAAAAAGCGCGCGCGCCGATATCGGCCAATGCCAATAGGGCTGCACCTAAAAGTGCGCTGATGGGCAGCAGTTGGCGATGATCTGGCCCTAACATCATGCGTACTAAATGCGGTACGACGAGGCCGATAAAGCCGATAATTCCTGTTGCAGCTACACTTACGCCAACCCCTAAGGCGCAAAGCAAAATAAGCCTAAGTTTGAGCCTATCGACATCTATCCCTAAGTGGCGTGCTTCGGATTCGCCAAGCAGCAAGGCATTGAGTGCCGCCGCATCTTGGTGAAATCGCCAACTCAGTAGCGCTAAGGTCACAAGACAAAGGCTGACATATAGCCACTGCGCACCTGCAATCGATCCCATTTGCCATAGGGTTAAGTCACGTAGCGCCATGTCGTTGGCAAGATACGTGAGAACACCTATTCCTGCGCCTGCCAGCGCAGCTATGGCAACACCCGACAAAAGTAATAATACGACCGATGTACCTGTTGGGCTGCTGGCGAGTCGGTAGACGATAAGGGTGGTCACTAATCCCGATGCAAACGCACTGATGGGGATCATCAACGGATTCGCGTTGGGTAACAGCACGATACAGATGGCTGCGCCAAGTGCAGCGCCGGATGACACTCCGATAATACCGGGATCCGCTAAGGGATTGCGAAAAAGCCCCTGCATTACCGCGCCGCACTGTGCGAGCGTAGCGCCTACTGCTAACGCCAGTAATGTCCGTGGTAAGCGCACATTGTTGATTACCAGTTGCTCGTGGGGCGCAATATTGCCGATATTTTGCTGGGTAGCCCAATTGAACACTGCATTTAGGGCGTCGATAAAGCTGATGCTAACGGGGCCAGTGCTGACCGATAGTAAGCCGCTTAGGGCTAACAGTGTGACTAGACTCGGCCAGAGCCAGCGGTTGAGGAACATCTCAAATATCCTTTCTATTTTTATATGAGGTTAATTAGTGCTAACTGTACTCATTGTGAATGGTTTTGCTTGAGCAATGTGCTGGCGAGCGTATCCGCGGCGCCTATGGCACTGATACCTAAACCACCGAGAAGGGCTTGCGGTGCTAGTGTTTGAATATGGCCGTTTTCACCTGCTGGGGTATGGGCGAGTAGTGGCATCTCTTTCAACAGTTCTTGAGCAATTTGTGTATTAGTTTGATCTGTGGGTTTATCGCTACGCTTTGACAGCAAAATAATGTCGGGCTGCAAGGACAGAATCCCTTCTTGAGACATGCTTTTGTAGCCATCAAACTCGGCGATATTTTGTGCCCCAGACAGCTCGATAATAGTATCAGCGGCTGTGCCTTTACCGCCAACCCGTGCACCGCGGCCTTCTTGTAATAGCATGAAGAGAATTTTTGGCAGAGAGCCCGCATCGCGCACTTGTTGTTTTTTACCCGCTAAGCTTTGCAGTTGTTGATGTAAATCTTGTTTTAATTTAACCGCATGTTCTTGGCGATTGAGTAAGTGACCTAAGGTATCCACATTGTTCATCAGTTGTGGTTCATCATTTGTTGCGGGTAATTGCACGACTTGGATATTCGCCTGTTTTAATACCTTTAGTGTGGTTTCAGGTCCCATCACATCTGAACCGACAACCAGCGTAGGGGAGAGGGCAATAATGCCTTCGGCGGAGAGCATTCTGTGATAACCAAGCTTAGCCACATGGCTCAAACTTTCAGGCACATAGCTGGTGGAGTCGATGGCAACTAGCTCATTGCCTGCGTCGAGGGCGAGCACGAGCTCTGTGACTCCTGTACCCGCACTCACGAGTCTTATCTCTGGCTCGGCACTCAGTTCAGCGCTAAAAACGCTTGAGGATAGTAAGGCCGTAAGTGCTGATGTGAAAAACATCAAATTTTTTAATGTCTTATATGTGCGCTTATGTTGATAACGCTGAACTCTGGAACCTTTTTTTACTGGTATTTTAGTTGCTTGAAACAACATGGTTAAACTCCTAATACAACTTGTTCGCGACAGGCTTAGATGCCGTTTTTTGATATCAGACTTTTGCTTTCTCATTTAAATGGCTGGTTCGGATACGCTAATGCTCCATCAAAATTTGTGTCTGACTGATGGACTGCGTCTGCAACAGTGCAAGCAGTTGCATCAAAGGTTCCACTGGCGCGGCTTTGTCGGCGGCAATGACAACCGTCGCCTTCGGCATAGTCTGAAAATGTGCAGTAAATTCAGTGGTAAAAGTGGCTAAGTCATCAAACTCTTTGCCATCAATAGCCCAATAAGGCGCTGTTGCCATGATATTGATGGCAATTGTTTGTTTGTTGTCGATTGCCGTGATAGCTGAGCTTGGGCTTTGTGGCACATCTACCGGCAAACTCAATAATTGGCTATTTGCCGTCAGTAGTAAAAACACCAGCACGATAAAAATAATGTCGATTAACGCGGTTAAATCTAGGCTCGGAAGTTGCTCAGGCGAAGCAATGCCAGCCTGCGATAAGAATGATTTATCTGCACTTATCATGTCTGTGGCTCAATTTGAGAATGGGGCTTGGATGCCAATTTTTGCTCGACGCTGGTTTTACTGACTCGGGTGAATGCATGGTAATGATTGGCATCAATTGAAATATCTTCGATACCCGCTAACCAGAGATTGAGTTGATTGAGCACATGCCCAGCGCGCAGGCATTGGCCTTGAGCCCAGATCCCAAAAAGATGGGCGGCGGTAATGGCTGGCACGGCGATCATGAGTCCGGCAGCAGTGGTGTTCATCGCAAGGCCCAGTCCAGCACTGAGTTGTGCTGGAGTGACGGGGCCTTGTGATTGCCCGAGTTGGGCAAACATTTCGATGAGTCCCAATACTGTGCCGAGCAAACCGAGTAGTGGACTAATGATGCCAATCACTTGTAAAACCTTGAGTCCGGCTTGCAAGTCGCGTTGTTGCTTATTGAGCCACAGACTGAGTAATTCTTCCCTTAGCACTTTTGGCTGGTGGACTTGTTTGAGTAACAAGGTCGCGCCACGGGCGAGTAAATCTTGCTGTGCGCTGGTTTGCGCTAGCAGCGCGCTGACGTTTTCAGTGGTTGCCGCTGAGCTTGATTGACGCAATGCTTTTACCCAGGCCTGTTTTTTGGGCCAGATTGATAGCAAAGTTTGATGCAAAAACAAGGCGCTACGTTCAAGGCAGATCATCAAAGCTAAAAAAGCACATAACAACAAGGGCCAAGTCAGCACGCCAAGCTGAGTCTGTAGGGTTGAAAAATCAGTTACGGGCATTAAGCCTCTCCAATCTATTGAAAAAAGTAGTTTTATATGTAAGTTAGTAAAACAAAAATCAGGCTAGTTGTGCGGTGGCTAACATTCCACGAGCTAACTTCCCACGAGCTAACTTTTCAGTGGCAACATTGGGCCTGTTAGTTGAGCGCGAAGCGAATAGGCACTCTGACCTTATAATGACTCGCTAGCCTTTGCGCTGGCGCCGCAAATTGCCAGTTTTCAACTGCATCTAACGCGGCTTGATCTAACAGACTGAACCCTGAGCTTTTTACTAACGTCAGTGCCAGTTGCTCACCAAGTTCGTTAAACATCACTTCTATGGTTGCAGTGCCTTCTAGCCCTTTTTTACGCGCTATCTTTGGATAAGTCGGTTGCGGTGGCGCTGCAGCGAACAGCGGTTTGGCTAATTCCACTATGTTAGTTTGGGCACTGTCAGCTGTTGCACTGGCCACATTTGGGGTCGCTTTTGCATCAACTTCGGCGGCGTTAGTGATTAAATCCATTTGTGCAGTTTTGGGTTCTGTTTGTTGTTCAACTTGTTCGAGTCGCTTATGTGCTAAAACGCTTGGATTTAAAGCAATTGGTTCTAAAGCGTTCGTCACTAAAGGGTCCGTATTCGGATGATTGTTAGCCGTGGGTTTTGTTGCTGAAGATTTTTTGGCGATTTGGCTGTCAATTCGTTGATCAGCTTTAGTTTTCGGGATAACCACCTTATCGACAGATCCTACAGTTGATACTTTTTGCGCTGTACTGTTTTTTTGCACTGTACTGCTCACAGTGGCTACTTTGGTGTCTGTTTGCTTGATGGGCTCTGCACTCGTGTTGCTTGTAGCGCTAGTTGCGGTAGAAAAATTAAGGGTGACAGTATTCGCGCTGGGAGTGAGTGATGTTTGATTTACGCTCGATGTTTGGGCGCTTGGCTGCATAGTCATAGCGGGTTGGGAGGCGATAACACCCGTCTGGATGGCAACCGTTAACGCGCCAAAGGCAAGATATCGTTTTGGTGTCACAGCAACCTCTTTTTTTCCAATGAAAGCCATTTTCCTAATTAAGATATATCAATATAAACAAGATCGCAAATGATAATGATTTGCATTTGATCTATTTTATTATCTCAGGTAGAGTGCCTGCAATAGCTCGAATGAGCGCTTAAAAAAGCAGCTAAACCGACGATTTATCCTACTTTATGGGTACTGATTGCCTTGGGCTCGATCTGGAACAGACTCAATCTCGAAAGGATTGGCGTCTGGAAAGAGAGTCTAGGCTCAGTAATAAATTGTACGGAAACAGCTGAATATCACTTGAGGATGAAGAGATGAAAAAAAAGCCGTTAGTGATCGCCATGGCGATAGCACTGAGTGGTACGGCCCTAAGTTTTACGTTAGCGGCAGAGGAAAGTGTTAAGCCCGTTGTTCAACAGGATGCGAATAAAAAACTGGTCACGACTGAATTTGATGAAGTATTGGTGAGTGCAACACGCATCAGTGAAAAAGCCTCCGAAACCAGCCGTAGCGTGGCAGTGGTTGATGAAGAGCAACTTACGGTCGCTCAAGCATCATCAGTTGCCAATGCCCTTAAAAATGAGGCGAATATTACGCTGACCAATGGCCCAAGAGCTTCATCTCAAGGGGTTGAAATACGTGGTTTAAGTGGCGATCGTGTGTTGCAAACAATTGACGGCGCAAGACAAAATACCAGCTCTGGTCACAGAGGTACCTACTTTATGGACCCAGAGTTGCTCAAATCCATCGAAGTGCTGCGCGGCCCTGCCAGTAGCTTGTGGGGCAGTGGTGCCCTCGGTGGCGTCGTAGCGCAGAATACTAAGTCGGCACAAGATTTTTTAGCACCAGACGAGACCTTTGGTGGCTATTTCAAACAAGGTTATGAGACCAATGGCTCCCGCACTAAAACTAGTGGCGCTATTTATGGTCAACAAGACAGCATCGATTGGTTACTCAATGGTTCCTATTACGATTCAAACAATATAAAAACCGGTAATGACGAAACTCTAAACAACAGTGCATCCCAAGGCAGCAGTGGTTTAGCTAAATTCGGTTGGCAAGCCGACGAGGCATCACGGTTAGAGTTATCAGCAAGAGCCAGCAAAAACAATGAATTAGTACCGAGTAATCCTTCTGCTGCTGTGAGTAGTTCAGTGCCTTTGGTGCGCCGCAAGACTGACGATAAAAACCTCACCCTAAACTACAGTCTCAATCCTGCTAATAACCCGTATCTGGATACTAAGATGCAAGTGTATTGGAACAGTACCGACTACGATGAAGACCGTATTACGAAAGGTCAGCAAGACAGTACTGAGTTCCGCACTGTGGGGATTAACCTTAATAACAGTTCGCGTTTAGGCAATACTCTGTTGACCTACGGGGTCGATGGTTTTCGCGATACCATAGAAACGACGCGTGATGATTCAGGCCAAGTGGGCCAGCGTCCAGAGAATATCGATGGCGAAACCACAGTATGGGGCGCTTTTACGCGGGCAGATATTGAGTTGACTAAGACGTTAAATCTTGATGCGGGTCTGCGTTATGACAGCTTTAAAAATGACAGCCATAATCTCAACTTATCCTCAGATGACAATGAGTTATCACCATCGCTTGGCTTGGTGTGGCAGACTCAGCCTTGGCTGACCTTAAGCGCCCGTTACGATCAAGCCTTCCGCGCACCTACGGTAGAGGAAATGTTCTCCAGCGGTACCCACTATTGCATCCCGCCAATCCCCGGATTTTTACCCCAAGGTTTATGTAACACCTTCGCGGTGAATTCGGATCTAAAAGCAGAGACTGCGCGCAATAAAGAAATCAAAGCGGACTTACGTTTCAGTGAGTTAGCGGGTGATGATGAACTGGCGCTAACGTTTAACGTTTTCCGTAACGATGTGGACGATTTTATCGTGCAGCAAGTGTCTAATCCTTGGCGTGGCATTCCTGGATTCGAGCAAACGACCTCATGGAATAACGTTGAAGATGCACGTTTAACAGGTTTTGAAATTAGCGGTCGTTACCGTATTGGCCAAACTCGTTTAGCGATGAATTACGGCCAAACCCATGGCGAAGATCGTCAAACGGGCGATGATATAGAAAATATACCCGCCAATAAGTTCAATGTCGATTTATCCCAAGGCATTATGGAAGGCGACATGAAACTCGGTACTCGCGTCACTTATGTGGCGACTCAGTCGAATACACCTGACGGCTTTAAAGTGGCGAAATACGACGATTACACCCTATGGGATGTGTATGTTGCGTGGGAGCCGACTATGGGCGCGATGGCGGGTGTGAGAGTGGATTTCGCAATCGAAAATATCGGTGATGAGAAGTACCAACAGGCGTGGCAAACCTTGTATCAACCGGGTCGTAATATGAAGTTATCGGCGCGATATATGTTCTAAGCCACTCAATAGTCACTACCGCTGGAGACAGTAAAATGAAGATGACACTCGATACCGAGCTCGATGTCGCGCCAGATTTAAGCTCTGAGCAACGTCAGCTAAGTGAGCTACAGGCGCAATTGCGACAACGATTTGAACAACAAGCTGATTTAATGCCAGCACAGCTCGCCAGTGAATTAGGCATTGCCGAGCTTGAAGTGGTTGCAGCGCTGCCGCCCGAACAAGTGGTGTTTGTTCCGTTAACTCAGCTCGATACCTTACTGCAAGCCTTACCCAAATGGGGAAAGTTAACCACTATTGTGATGTTATCTGGCAGCGTATTTGAATTTAAAGGGGATTTCCCCGAGGGAAAATACGCCCACGGTTATTACAACCTCTACAGCAAGGGGGACGGTTTGCATGGTCATCTCAAATTAGATGACATGAGTGGTATCGCCTTGATCAGCAGACCTTTTAGAGGCAGCGAGAGCCATTCGATTAACTTTTTCGGCAGTGAAGGTGAGGTGGTGTTCAAAGTGTATTTAGGCCGTGATAAACAAAGATCACTGTTTCCTGAGCAAGTTCGCCAATTTAAAGCGCTCGCGACAGCCTTTGCCTCGGTGCAATCACACCTCTGAATTGCAGCATTAACAAAAGTATTAAGGAAAACAGCAAATGAAGCCTGAAATTACCGAACAAGAACAACGTTTAAGAGACAAACTCTTACCCGAAATCGAAGCCTTTAAACAGCAGCGCGAGACCTTACAACTAGCCACCATTGGTACAGATGGCCAGCCGAATGCGAGCTATGCGCCCTTCGCACTGGCAGATGATGGTTTTTATATTTTGGTAAGTGACTTAGCCCGTCACGGTCATAATTTAAAGCACTCATCTAAGGTCTCTGTGATGTTAGTTGAAGATGAAACTGCGGCCAAATCGGTTTTTGCCCGCAAGCGTTTAACCTTCGATGCGATTGCCGAGGCAGTGCCCCGCGATACGCCCGCCTTCAGCAAAGGTGTTAGTGTATTATCGGCACGTTTTGGCGAAATGTCCGATAACCTTGCGGCGTTAACCGATTTTAACTTATACAAGCTCGCGCCCCATCAGGGTCTTTATGTGAAAGGTTTTGGCCAAGCATTTAGCCTGAGCGGCGCAGAGTTGTTAGATGTGGATTGGAAGCGCGATGGCCACCACGGAACGCCAAAAACGCCGGAAAACAAGCAAGTCGCTTAAGCCGCGTCAAGCTATTGTAATAAAACAAACCCGCACTCGCTGCGGGTTTCTTTTATGCTTTTCTTTTGAGTAAAACCACACAGCCCTTGAATTCTACTGCAAGAGTTAGCATCTCACTTATATGCTTTAAGTCATGCTGCGCGGTTAACGGCTGCAGATGATCCCATTCATGCTGATGTTATATTTGAATTGCCCTACCTACCTCAAGGATGCCACCCGTGACCGAGCCGACAGCCGAACTAGCCAAATCATCTGAACCCATTAAAGCGGGGGCTGAGCCATTGCCCGAAAAGTTAATTCCAGTCACGCCCACATCAAGCGCTGATACATCAAAGGCCAAACTGACCTCGGCGCAGCAAAGATCGGTATTGCCTTGGATTATGGGTTTTCTTAAACCCTACAAACTGAAAGTTGTCGCGGCGATTATCTGCTTGATGATAGGGTCGCTCGCTTGGTTATCATTGGGCCAAGGTGTGCGCTTGATGGTCGATGAAGGCTTTGTAAGGGATAATGCGCAGCGGCTGAATGAAATCATACTGTTAGTGCTCGGAATTACCGCCGTCAGTGGCACAGCGGTGTTTTGCCGCTTCTATTTGATGACTTGGCTTGGCGAGCGGGTCAGCGCCGATATTCGTCTAACGGTTTACAATCAACTGCTTAAACTCTCTCCCGCCTTTTATGCTAAGGTACGCACCGGCGAAGTGATCTCCCGTTTTACCGCCGATTCTACTTTGCTACAAACTGTGGTGGGTTCAAGTCTTTCCATGGCGCTGCGCTCTAGCGTAACTGTTCTTGGTGGTTTAGTCATGATGGGTATCACTAGCGTTAAGATGACATTGCTGGTGTTGTTGGCGGTGCCCTTAGTGTTAGGGCCGGTGATCTTTTTTGGTCGCAAAGTACGTGTGTTAGCACGGGAAAGCCAAGATAGGGTTGCTGATCTCGGCGCTTATGTTGATGAAACACTTCATGAAATTCATACGGTACAAGCCTATGGGCATGAAGATAAAGACCGTAGCTTGTTCAATCGCCGCGTCGAAGATGTCATGTCTGCGGCCAGTGGCCGGATCCGTTACCGTGCCTTATTGATCTCAACCGTGATGTTTTTAAGTATCGCCGCAATTGCTATGGTGACTTGGGTCGGTGCCCACGATGTGATGGCGGGTAAGATGACGGGCGGTGAGTTATCTGCCTTTATGTTTTACGCTGTGATGGTTGCGGGCGCAGTGGCGACCATTAGCGAAGTGATAGGCGAAATTCAGCGGGCTTCTGGCGCCGCCGAACGTTTAATCGAACTGGCTGAAACACAAGTGGATATTCCCGTTGCAACTCATCCTGTGAGTTTGCCCGCCAAGGTCAGTGGCGAGTTAATGATTGAAGGGCTCAATTTTGCCTATCCAGAGCATGATGCCTTAGTGCTAAAACAGCTCAATATGAGCATTGCTGCGGGTGAGCGGGTCGCCTTAGTGGGGCCAAGTGGCGCAGGTAAAAGTACCTTGTTCCAGTTGTTGCAACGCTTTTATGTGCCTAGCGCTGGCAGTATTCGACTGGAAGGTATTGATATTGCCAATCTTCTGCCACAGGAGTTGCGGTCGCAGTTTGCTCTAGTGCCGCAGGACTCGGTGATTTTTGCGACTAGCGTACTTGAAAACGTGCGTTATGGTCGAGTCGATGCCACCGAACAAGAAGTGATAGATGCCTGTATTGCAGCACGTGCCCACGAGTTTATTAGCGAGTTTACTGAAGGTTATCAAACCTATTTAGGCGAGCGTGGCGTGCGGCTTTCTGGTGGACAAAAACAACGTATTGCCATTGCGCGGGCGATTTTAGCCGACAGACCGATATTGCTACTCGATGAAGCGACCAGTGCCTTAGATGCGGTGAGCGAGCAGAAAGTGAAGCAAGCGCTGGATGTATTGATGGCGGGTAAAACGACTTTGATTATTGCTCACCGTCTATCGACAGTAATCAATGCCGATAGGATTTTTGTGTTTGATAAGGGTGAGATTGTTGCCTGCGGTCGCCACCAAGAGTTGATGCAATCCAATGCGTTATATCGTGAATTTGCCAGTCTGCAATTGTTAACCGAAGAGGCCAATGCCAGCGCCTTGAATGAGACCATTTAGGTAAAATAAAACCCAGTTGCTAGCTTAAACACTTAAGCTCGGTCACTGGGTCTTTTATTGTGCTTTTGTTGCTAAGCTCTGTTACTCAGCTTTGTCTTTAAGTACGGCACTTTAAGTGCGGTCTCTAAGCTTTATCTTTTAGCTCGCGGCGCAGAATTTTGCCTACGGTACTTTTAGGTAATTGCGCCATAAATTCAATCACTTTTGGCAATTTATAGGCGGTTAACTGCTCGCGGCAATAGGTTAGAATGGCCTCTTTAGCCTGTTGATGATCTTGGCTATCATCCTTAAGCACGATAAAGGCTTTAACCGCTTCGCCCGAGTGCTCATCTTTTACTCCCACCACGGCGCATTCGATCACATTAGGGTGGCTCGCTAGGACGTTTTCCACTTCGTTGGGATAGACATTAAAACCTGAGACTATGATCATATCTTTTTTACGATCAACTATTTGGTGGAAACCTTCCGCTGTTGCTATGGCAATATCCCCAGTTTTGAAGAAGCCATCTTGAGTCATAGCATTGGCGGTTTCCTGCGGATTATTCCAATATCCCCGCATGACTTGTGGGCCGCGTGCGGCTAATTCTCCGGCCGTACCTAAGGGCACTTCAATGTCGTTTTCATCTAAGAGTTTAACCTCAGTGCCAATCACAGGTTTACCAATTGTGCCTAGTTTTTGATAACCGGGTGCATTGAGTGAAATCACCGGCGAAGTTTCAGATAGCCCATAACCTTCACTGATCATGTTGCCTGTCGTCTGTTGCCAAATGTTGGCCGCCGCGGCCGTCAGTGCTGTGCCGCCCGAGATAGTGATTTTTAAATGGCTAAAGTCGAGTGCTTTAAACTCAGGTTGATGGCATAGGGCGACAAACAGAGTATTGAGTCCTGCAAATCCAGTGAAGGGATATTTGGCGAGTGTCTTAATTAAGCCGCTAATATCCCGTGGATTTGGAATTAATACCGAGCAGCCGCCACACTCGAAATACAGCACTAAGTTCACCATAAACGCATAAATATGGTAAATCGGTAGCGGTGCAACGAAGATATCTTCCCCTTCGGTGATCACGCTCGCGATGCGGGATTTTACCTGCGCCGCATTAGCGAGCATATTGCCGTGGGTCAACATGGCACCTTTAGATAATCCAGTGGTGCCGCCCGTATATTGCAACGCCGAGAGGTCGTCGAGATTTGAGATAAATCGGCTAAAGGGGAGTTCTGCGCCTTGTTTTAAAATTTGGCAAAACTCCACATTCTTCAGGCCTGTCTTAGGCTGTACGTGCGGATCGATCAAATCTAATGGGTGGGTTGAAATGACATATTCTATTTTGGTGCTGTCGATGACTTTGGCTAAGGTCGGTAATAGATCGGATAAAACCACGATCGCTTTGGCACCAGAATCATTGAACTGATGGATGAGCTCACGCTCGGTATATAGGGGATTAGTGTTAACTAAAATAAGCCCAGCCCTGATTGCGCCGTAGGCCGCGATGACAAATTGGGTGATATTAGGCAATTGAATGGCGATGCGATCGCCAGGTTTGAGTGTGGTCTTATTTTGTAAATAGGCGGCAAAGTAACGAGAATCGCGTTCTATCTCGTTAAAACTGCTGGTTTTACCGAGACAGGCATAGGCGGGTTTATCACCGTAACGCAAGCTGGTTTTCTCGATCAGATCGACCAGTGATGAGTAGTTTAGTTTGAGTTGAGAGTCTTGATCGTATGCCATGCTGAACTACCTCAAAGATGATGTTTATTAGTTGTTATTATTTTGGAGTTAAACAGGTGTTTAGATTAGAGGGTGTTAGCACCAGAGGTCAATGCTTATCGCGAAAAACATCTTTATGCCAATAACGGTATCTTTATGTAACAAATAGTATTTTTACTCTAAAGCTGAGTGCTTAACTATAGCTTAGTTATCTTAGAAGCTTAGTTATCTAATGAACCACAAAACCTAAATAAGAGTTGAAGGAAAGACAATTTAAAATTTGTAACCGTTATGTTTCTAAGGATTAAGATTGAATGTGCTCAATTTGCTTTGTCTATGCGCCGTTTAACGGGGAAATTTTCAGCTTTGTAGGTGTTTAAGGTTTGATTCCGATGTATGAGACGTTAAAGATCAGGTTGTCATTTGGGGATGAATTTCTGCCTTTAACCGGCGCTTGAGTTGATTCCTCAAGCGCCGATTGGGTAGTTAATTTGATGATAACCAATGTTACGGTAACTCATATTAAGCGCTAAAAGCTTAGTGCTAAGGACTGAAGAATCCGGTTTCTTGGCTTACTTGTTGTGTTGGCTGTTTAACATCCGTCACCGAGAATTGGATCATTTTGCGCCCCGAGGGGATAGCATCCTTATCGGCTAATACAGTGACGGGATAGTCGACTTGTTCACCCGCTGCCAAGGTAATAATAGGATCGGCAATCAAGCTAAAGGGCATTTCACTGTCGACGGCGAGTTGATACTGCTTAGTATCTTGCGTCTTGTTGCGGATCTTCAACTGATAGGTATTTTCAACTTTATTATCCGAGGTTTCACGGTACAAGCTTTGACGATCACGGATCACGTTAAGCTGGATCTCGCTGCGGCTATTTAAGTCTAACCCTATGACGATAAACATGATAATGACCGCTGCACCGTAGCCTAAGAAACGCGGCGAGCGCCAATAGGAGTAATTTACTCCCTTAAGATCATTTTCACTCATATAACCGATAAGATTCTGCTTGTAATCGAACTTCAACATAGTCTCATTACAGGCATCGACACAGGCGCCACAGTTAATGCACTCATATTGCAAGCCGTTACGAATATCTATCCCTGTTGGGCACACTTCGACACATAAATTACAGTCAACACAGTCACCTAAAGTATGGTTATCTTGATTGTTCTCTTGTTTACGTTTGCGAGGGCCACGGGCTTCACCGCGCTGTGCATCATAGGTCACGGTTTTAGTGTTGGCATCGAACATCACAGCTTGGAAACGTGAATAGGGGCAGCAATGTAAGCACATTTGCTCGCGCATCCAGCCTGCATTGAGATAAGTACAAATGGCGAAAAACCACACCCAGCTTGTCACCCAGAAGCTGGCATTACCCGTCAAGATGTCCACATAAAGTTCACGGGCGGGAATAAAATAACCGATAAAACCACAGCCAGTGAGCAGAGCTGTTAGACCCCAAAGTAGGTGTTTTGCACTTCTTTTACCGATTTTACTGCTAGTCCAAGGGGCTTTATCGAGCTGCTTACGTTTATTACTGCTGCCTTCGATGCGCGTTTCTATCCACACATAGATAAAGGTCCACGCCGTTTGTGGGCAAAGGTAACCGCACCAAACACGGCCCCAAAATACGGTAATGAAAAACAGACCGAAGGCGGCAGCGATAAAAATCCATGCCAGCAAGGTAAAGTCCTGTGGCCAGAGCGTGATACCAAAGAAAAAAAACTGTTGTTGGCTGATATCTAACAGTATTGCTTGGCGGCCATCAATAGAGATAAACGGCAGGGCGAAAAACATCACGATCAATAGGCTATTCATCATGGTTCGCAGGCGCTGAAAATCACCTTTTTGCTCACGGAAATGGATATTGCCAGAGGGGAGACTACTCTTTGCTGCGGTTTCAGTAGAGAGGTTTTTAACCGGAATGTGTAGCTCTACTGAGGCAGGTTTCGCGCCCACACTCTTATTTACACTTGGAGAATTTGGGGTAACTTCGCTCTTGGGCATAAAGGGTCCTAACGGCTTAAATAAGATTCGCCTCCCTATAGCAAGCGCTAGGCCAAGTTTTGAATGATTCAACCTTATGATATATATGGTTATTTTGTGATTAAAGCCAGATAAAGATCACGATATATCACACATTGGCGATATATCGCGTTTTTAGTGTGCTCGTTTTGAATTAGATTTCACTCGATTGACGCTGGATCCCCAGTTTTTTCATTCGCGATCTCAGTGTACTTGCGGGCACACCGAGGACATTCGCTGCGCCGAGTGGGCCGGATATGCGCCAGTTTAAGCGCTTAAGGGTTTGTTCTATATGCAGCGCTTCCGCTTCTGCTAAGGTTTGCCCTTGGGTTTGAGCTAAGGGATTATTGCTCGGCATAGCGTGGATCTGCAGAATATCTCCTTGGGATAGAATGGCTTCGCGTTCGAGGATATTTTGCAGTTCGCGCACATTGCCGGGCCAAGTATAAGCCATGAGTTTTTGTAGCCCCTTTTGGCTCACTCCACGGATTTTTTTACCTAGCTTACGATTCAAGTTGTGCAGAATATGGCTGACGAGTTCGGGAATATCTTCGATTCTTGCGCGCAGTGGTGGTACTTGAATAGGGAATACATTCAAACGGTAATAGAGATCCATCCTAAATAATCCCTGTTCGACTCGCTTGAGTAAATCGTGGTGACTGGCGGCGACTAAGCGAATATCCACTTGAATGGTTTCGCTGCCACCGAGACGTTCAAAGGATTGTTCTTGGATGACTCGCAGTAGTTTTGATTGGGCTTCTAAACTGAGTTCAGCGACTTCGTCGAGGAACAGTGTGCCTTGATGAGCAAGTTCGAAGCGACCTTTACGGCGGCTTGTGGCGCCAGTAAATGCCCCCTTCTCGTGGCCAAAGAGTTCACTTTCTAGTAAAGATGCCGAAAAGGCGGCACAGTTGACACTGATCATGGGTTTATCTTTGCGGCGACTGAGCTGATGTAAGTTACGGGCAACGAGTTCTTTTCCTGTGCCATTTTCACCACAAATGAGCACAGTACTGTCGGTATTGGCCACCATGTGCAATTGCTGGATCATATGGCGGATCACTGTACTAGCACCCGAAATATCCACATCACCCGTTTTATCTGCCAGCTCTGCCTGTAGATAATGATTTTCAGAGGCGAGTCGCTCCGAGAGCGCTTGTACTTGGGCTAGTGCTTGGCGTAATGACTGCTCTGTTTGTTTTTGAATACTAATGTCGCGAAATATCGCGACTACGCCAATCAGTTGATTGTCACGGTAAACAGGGGTGGAACTGTAATGAACGGGGAAGCTACTGCCATCTTTACGCCAAAATACATCGTGGGTGATTTCTCGGGTGATCCCATCCTTTAAGGTGTTGTAAATTGGACAATCCTCTTGGGGATAATGACTGCCATCTGCATGACTGTGATGATGGCAGTTATGGATGTTTTTACCGAGTAGCTCTTCATTCTTCCAACCCGTCATGCGTTCGGCTGCCGGATTGATAAACACCGCATTACCGCTTAAATCAAATCCATAAATACCTTCGCCGACAGCGTTGAGCAGTAACTGGTTTTCCGGTAAGAAATGCTTATCTATCGATTTTTCATTATTGACTGAAATCTTATTGGTCATCTGTCTTACTCTGGTTTTGGCGGTATTTTCTGAGTATACCTTAAGTACTGTGACGCGATATATCGTGTTTTTTATTATGCCCTTTAAGCATTTTTTCTTTGGTGATTTTTCTGCTCACACTTTTTGCCGTTCGAGTACATTTTACTTGGTGCCATACTCTAAAAAATATTTTCATCTAAGAAATTGATATAAAAGATAAATGACTAATATTCATTCAAAAGTCTGATTTAACATTGGATATTGTTTAATTTATGTTATAAAAATGTTTGCGCAATGTAATTTGTGTTGGCCGTGGTAGCAAGGTTTAGGGACGAGAATCGCACAAAGCAGGTCAGGTATTCTAAAAATAATAAGCAGTTGGGATGAATATGATGACCTCAAAGAAGCAGAAGTTTGGATTAAGTGCAGTGAGTTTGGCGATTACTCTAGCCTTGTCTGGTAGTTTAATCAGTCCGCAGGCAATAGCAGAAGAAGATGAGACGGCTGTTAAAAATGAGAACGTTGAAAAAATTGCAGTTGTAGGGTCCCGTGCTGCGCCACGCTCAATCGGCGATTCCCCCGTTCCTATTGATATTATTAGTAGTGACGACCTTAAAAAGAATGGTTCGACTGACATGATTGATATGTTAGTGACTTCGGTGCCATCGTTTAACTCACGCGCTCAACCGATCAGTGATGCAGCAACCTTAGTTCGTCCCGTTAATTTACGGGGTTTGCCATCAGACAGTACGCTAGTGCTAGTCAACGGTAAGCGTCGTCACCGTGCATCTGTGATTGCGTTCCAAGGTGGTGGTATTAACGATGGCGCTCAAGGTCCTGATATCTCAGTTATTCCTGGTTCTGCATTAAAGCAAGTTGAAGTGTTGCGCGACGGTGCTGCTGCGCAGTATGGATCGGATGCGATTGCCGGAGTCATGAACTTTGTTTTAAAAGATAATTCCGAGGGTGGTTCCATCACTGTGACCCAAGGAGAATATTACGAGGGTGATGGTGCTACAACTACGGTCGAAGGTGATGTCGGTTTACCTGTGACTGAAAATGGCTTCGTCAATTTGAGCTTCCAGTATAAAAATGCTGACTCCACTAGCCGTAGTGTGCAGCGTCCTGATGCGGCTAACTTAGCCGAGCAGGGTAATACCGCGATTAATGACCCCGCACAAGTGTGGGGTAATCCTGAGATTAATGATGACTATTCAGTGTTCATCAACTCAGGTTTAGACATTAATGCCAACATGCACGCCTATGCCTTTGGTAATCTGTCTTCCCGTGATGCCGTGGGGGGCTTCTATTATCGTTACCCACAAAATCGTAGCAACGTGTATTCCAATGATGGTGGCCAGAATTTACTTGTGGGCGCTGTAAATGGTGATCCATCAACATGTGGACTCGTACCTATCCCTAAAAATGCTGATGGAAGTGACGGCAACGTACTCGACACTGATGCATACAAGGCGATGGTTGCCGACCCAAATTGCTTTGCTATGAACCAGATATTTCCAGGTGGCTATACGCCGCAGTTCACTGGCACCATTGAAGATATGTCCTTCTTCGCAGGTGTAAAAGGCGATATCGGTGAATGGAATTATGATTTCAGTGCTGGTACGGGGGCGAACAAAGCCAGTTTTGGTCTTAAAAATTCGTTGAATCCATCACTGGGATTAGATAC
Source organism: Shewanella sp. SW24 (assembly GCF_025653395.1). Taxonomy (NCBI): domain Bacteria; kingdom Pseudomonadati; phylum Pseudomonadota; class Gammaproteobacteria; order Alteromonadales; family Shewanellaceae; genus Shewanella; species Shewanella sp. SW24. Next base: position 28,396 of record NZ_JAKKSH010000018.1, on the reverse strand, counting down.
CCCGACGGATTTTGATACGGGAGCTTATGAGCAAGTTGAAACTACCGTTAACCTCGATTTCTCGCGCTTCATAACCTTAGGAGGCATTGAAGACATTAGTTTTGCTTCTGGTTTTGAATGGCGAAATGAGTCGTTTGAGATTTCTCAAGGTGATGAAGCCTCGTGGATTGCTGGCCCTTATGCTAACCAAGGTTTCAACATTGGTGCGCACGGTTTTAAAGGCTTTGGCCCAGAATCTGCGGGTAAAAACTCTCGCCACAATATCGGTATTTATACGGATTTAGAAGCTTATTTAAGTGATGACTGGTTACTCGGTTTAGCACTGCGTTACGAAGACTTCTCAACCTTTGGTGATACGTTAAATTACAAATTGACGTTGCAGTATTCTGCAACGGATGAATTGTCGTTCCGCGCCTCACACAGCACTGGCTTTCGTGCGCCAACGGTTGGCCAAGAAAACGTGGTGAATACCCAGACATCGATCATCGATGGTGAATTGATCCAGACCTTTATCGCCCCTCCAACCGATCCGCTTGCGGCATTTTACGGTGGTGAAGTGTTAAAGCCAGAAGAGTCGATTAGTTATGCGATTGGGGCTGTATATGAGTACGAAAGCTTCTTCTTAACTGTCGATTACTACAACATTGGCGTAGAGGACCGTATTGCGCAGTCGAGTAAGATTGATGTTGAAGCTAAAGATTATGATGCGCTACGTGCAGCTGGCGTTGAGTTCCCTGAGTTGATCCAAGGCGTGAGCTATTACACCAATGACTTTGATACTACGACTCAAGGTATCGATATCGTCGCTTCCTATGATGCGGAAATCCTATCGGGTAATGCTAAGTTCAGTCTTGCTTATGGTTGGACCGATACCAGCGTTGATAAATACGATCCCGAAACCACTGATGAAGGCAAGGTTCGCCGTTTAGAAGATGGTATCCCCGCACATCGTGCCACCTTAACTTGGGCACAGTCATGGGACAAGTTAACCCTGTTACTGCGTGGTAACTATTTTGGCGAGTACTATGCGACTCATGCTGACGATACCTCTGATTGGGGCTCTGAAATGGCTGATGCTGCGGTGACCGTCGATCTTGAAATGAGCTATCAATTACTTGATGGTTTAACGCTGGCGGTGGGGGCTAATAATCTATTTGATCAAGAAGCGCAAAAGCTGAAAGAAGGGACCTTGGGTGAACTCGGTGGCGTTTATTATGAAAGTGGGCCATTCGATTACAACGGCGGTTTCTACTATGGTCGAGTGAATTACCGTTTTTAATGAGTAAGCCAATTTATAGAAGCGATTTCTAACCCACCTTTCAAGAAATTTGGCTTTTATAAATAGAAGTGAAGTAAGCAAAAAGGCTGCAATGCAGCCTTTTTTATTCGTATTTGACTCGTCCTAAATATGGTTTAGTGCTTAGTTACGATTCGTTTGCGCGGCAACTAAACCATTTAACACATCACTCATACTGAGTTTTGACGGCAAGAGAATTCCATTGGGGGCGCTTGGACCATAAATTTTATTGTAGGGCGTGCCGGGGACTCCTTCGTGGCGCATATAGGTTTCAATCGTTTTATTCGCCTCACTCCAGTTTCCTTGCATCAGAATGATATTGTCGGCCATCAAGGCATTTACAATTTGCTCCCTGTGGGTGACTTCCGCTTTATTCGTTTGGCAGATGGTGCACCAATCAGAGGTAATATCGACAAAGACGGTATAGCCTTGGGCAACCAGAGGCGCGATTTTCTCTGGGGCTAAGGTGTGCCATTGTAGTTTTTGATAGGCTTGGTAATCCTCGCTTTTGTGCACAAATCCAATAATAGCACTGAGTCCTAAGGCGAAAAATCCCAGCACAAAAATCACCGTCAGTGGTATGGTTTTACCTTTTTGTCTTTGCCAAAGCAGCAATAAGATCGCACCTATTAATAGGCAAAGAATAAAAATACTGGTCAGCGTTATAGTGTTCATAAAATTTCCTGATTGAGAATCGCCTTTGTGATAATAGCGATGAAGGCTTAGGTATTAAGGTTTGGCTATAAAGACTTAGGTTAGCGCTAATCTTAGCGGTTAACGGCTTAAATCAGTGTGAATTTATGGGATTATCGCGTTTTGGGTTCTCTTAAATGACTGTTCATTTATTGAAAATGGATTTATTAGCGTTAACGCCTTGATGGCGCGATGCTAGAATGGCAAGCAAGTTTAAGGCCCTGCAGTGGGCATTTTTATTCGGCGAAAGGTGTCATCAATGAGTTGGAGTACTTGGTTAGGTTTATTGGCTATTTGTTGTTTGGGGGCTATGTCGCCGGGCCCAAGTTTGACTATGGTAGTACGTCATACTTTAGGTGGTGGGCGGGGAAAGGGGATCGTCTGTGCTTGGGCACACTCGATAGGGATTGGGATCTATGCGCTGGTGACGTTACTGGGCTTAGCCGTAGTCCTTAAAAAGGCGCCCTTAGTCTTTAATGGCATTGCGATTCTCGGTGCCTTATACCTTGCTTGGATGGGAGTTCAAGCGCTGCGTTCCAATGGCGGTATGCAAGCTAAATTGGCTGCAGGGGAGGCGACAGATACCTTAACCGCAGCCCGTGATGGTATTGCTATTTCTTTATTCAACCCTAAGATAATGCTATTTTTTCTTGCGTTATTCAGCCAATTTGTGATGGTCGCCGACAGCATGACGGCTAAAGCATTAATTGTTTTTACACCGTTAGTAGTCGATGGTCTTTGGTACACTTTGATAGCCTTATTGCTATCCCACTCGAGTGTGTTGCCTAAGTTGAGAGAAAAAGCGGGGTTAATTGATAAGTTGTCCGGCGTAGTATTGATATTGCTGGCGATCCGTGTGGTGTACACGCTTTAGTGATCTATCTAAAATCATTGGTTTTAAATAACAAACACGCCATCAATCGATGGCGTGTTTGTTTATGGCTATGCATTTAAATCAAGGCGTGATTAGCCTTTAAACATTTGCACAGAATTATCAGCTTCTTCTGCCACACTTTCTTGGATAATGGGTGGATTGGCAATGTGGTCGTCTAAGTTGTCACTCAGCATTTCTTTGAATTCACTGCTAAACCATTCTAATGCGCTCTCTTTTTCTGCACCGAGATCCGCTGATTTAATCGCGGCTTCGAAGGCATTAAAACGTGCTGCGGCAAAACGGAGTGCTGTGCCAACTTTACCTACATCTGCTTCTTGTTGGCTTAGCTGATTGGCTAAGGCAATAAACTGATCGGCAAGTTCGTAAATGGTGGTGCTGCTCGTGTCGGTCATGGCGTTCACTCTAAAAAAGTAACAAATTAAAGTTCGATTCTAACTTAATTGGTGTAAGAAGGAATCGTCAGGCATTAACTATTGGGATCTGTGTCGGTAATGACGACTCCTGTATGGGAGTCATAATTAATCGACAGTTTATCGTTTGTTCGATACAAATAAGTGCACTGGCCAGGATCGGTATAACTGGCTTTATAGTCGGTTTCAGTCGCATCAATATTCAAGCGCGAGACACTTGGCTGGGCATTTTGAAATAATACTTCCCATACCGATATACAGTCTTCGACATTATCGAGTGCCGGAGAGGCCTCATTACCATGGATATAGTGTTGTGCTGGCCAACCGAAGGCGTTGAAATCTATTTGTTCGGATTGTGCCGTACCAAATACGGGTAAATCCTCTTTTGGACCTGAGCCCACTTTTACAGCCCATACGGAACGTGCCAGATTGATAGCTGATTTAAAGCCTCCGCCTGCCGCTTTAACGGTTGCAATTTGCGCATCTTGTTGCACATTGATAAATTTTGGCAGGGCCACTACGGCTAAAATACCGAGCACTATGATGACCACCACAAGTTCAATTAAGGTGAAACCCGTTTGATGTCTTTGAATTGATTTATCAGAATGTTGGATCATCATTACGTATCAAAGTGTGCGAGAATGGGCGCACTATATCACTTAATTTCGAATGTTTTAAATTGAAAGTCTTAACGTGAGACCTAGCGGGTTTAGGGGTATTACTTAGCGGCAAGTAAGGTCTGCAAACTTGCCATACCACTACAGGACTTTTAAGCTAACCCGATTATAGAATTGAGGAAGTAAAATAGTGACTCAGGTGACATGGCAAACATTTATTGATGAGCAAAGAGCTTTGCCTTATTTTCAGCAACTAAGCGCATTTGTTGATAATGAACGCAGGGCTGGGAAAGTGGTTTATCCCCCCGAAGTTGATGTTTTCAATGCTTTTAGTATGACGCCCCTTGAACAAGTCAAAGTGGTTTTGATTGGCCAAGATCCCTATCACGGCCCAGATCAAGCCCATGGTTTATGTTTTTCGGTTAAACGCGGGATAAAACCACCGCCATCTTTAGCCAATATGTACAAAGAGTTAGCGACGGATATTGAAGGTTTTGTTGTGCCATCCCATGGTGATTTATCCGCATGGGCGGAGCAGGGGATACTGATGCTCAATACGGTGCTGACCGTTGAGCAAGGCAAGGCGCATTCCCATGCCAAAGCCGGGTGGGAAGTCTTTACGACTGCGGTGCTGGAATTATTAAATCGGCAGACTCAGCCGATTATTTTCGTGCTTTGGGGCAGTCATGCCATTAAAAAGGGTCAAGTCATTAACGCACCGCAACATCAAGTGCTCACAGGACCGCATCCTTCACCTTTATCGGCTTATCGCGGTTTTTTTGGTTGTGGGCATTTCTCTCAAGTTAATCAATTATTGCTTGAGCGAGGCGAAACGCCGATCCTTTGGCAGGTTTGATTTTAGGATTGCGGTTAAAGCAATAAAAAAGGTCTTACTGAGTAAGACCTTATTTTTGGGGCGAAACTACATTAGTTAGCAATCAGTGGTTTCTGTCGACCGAAATCTTAGCTAGTGTTACTAAGGCTTGCTTATAGTCGCTATCGGGTAAAGCAGATAATGCCGCGATCGCTTTCTCTGATTCTTCAATTGCTTTTTGTTGGGTGTAGTTTAACGCGCCGCAATGGTGCAGTGCTGCTACGATTTTATCTATGGCCTGAGTACCATCACCTTGCTCAATTGCTTGACGTATGAGCTGTTTCTCTTCGTCTGTGCCATGGGCAATGGCATAGATGAGTGGCAGAGTCGGTTTACCTTCGGCAAGGTCATCGCCAATATTCTTACCTAGCTCGTCACTGTCGGCGGTATAGTCGAGTAAGTCGTCGGTGAGCTGAAAGGCGGTGCCGAGATATTTACCATAGTTGCCTAAGGCGGTTTCTTGCTCAGGCGTTGCACCTGCTAGCACGCCCGCAAGTAGCGTAGCGGCTTCAAATAACTTGGCTGTTTTGCAATAAATGACCCGCATATAGCTTTCTTCAGTGGTGTCTGGGTCATTACAATTCATCAGCTGTAAGACTTCACCCTCGGCCAACACGTTAGTCGTATCAGCTAACACTCTGAGCACTTTCATGTTGTCAAGTTCGGTCATCATCTGGAATGAGCGGGTATAAAGGAAATCCCCGACTAGCACACTGGCACTATTGCCAAACAGTGCATTGGCGGTTTCTCGTCCGCGGCGTAACGTCGATTCATCAACGACATCATCATGGAGCAATGAGGCTGTATGGATAAACTCAATAATCGCCGCTAGCTTAAGATGTGCTTCGCCTTCGTAGCTCACCGCACGTGCGGCTAAAACCGACAGCAGAGGACGAAGACGTTTACCACCACCATTAATAATGTAAAAACCTAATTGATTAATTAGGGCGACATCTGATTCAAGCTGTTTATATATCAGCTGATTGACTGCTTGCATATCAGTGTCAGCCAGTTGACGAATAGCGTTTAAATCCATAATAGACTCTGGTTGTGGGGTCATTACGTACCCGGCCCCTGTTTAGGCTCACGTGTTATAATGAAATGAATTTTACCTAAAATTCTGACATATGACAGCACTAGCTCAACTAATGTGAGAGTTAATCCGGTCTTTTTTTATTCTTTCCTAATTAGGGCTTGCCAGAGTTAGATTCTTCGCGTAAAATCCGCGCCCATTGTCAATAAAGTTTTTGTAGCACCCTGCCTCATCCAAGAATGAGCCCGCGTGTTAGGAATTGGAGTAAAATAGCTATGTACGCTGTTTTTCAAAGTGGTGGTAAACAACACCGTGTAGCTGAAGGCCACACAGTACGTTTAGAAAAGTTAGAAGTTGCAACTGGCGAAACTATCGAGTTCGATCAAGTTCTTTTGATCGCTGATGGCGAAACAGTGCATGTTGGTGCTCCTTTAGTGGCTGGCGGTAAAGTCGTTGCTGAAGTTGTAAGTCACGGTCGTGGCGATAAAGTTACTATCGTTAAGTTCCGTCGTCGTAAGCACCACGACAAGAAAATGGGCCACCGTCAGTGGTTCACTGAAGTTAAAATTACTGCTATCAACGCATAATAGGAGTCTAACTCATGGCACATAAAAAAGCTGGCGGTTCTACTCGTAACGGCCGCGATTCAGAAAGTAAACGTCTAGGTGTTAAGCGCTTTGGCGGTGAATCAGTTCTAGCTGGTAACATTATTGTTCGTCAACGTGGTACTAAATTCCACGCTGGTGTAAACGTAGGTATTGGTCGTGACCATACTCTGTTTGCTCTGACTGACGGTAAAGTTAAATTCGAAGTTAAAGGCGCTAATAACCGTAAGTTTATTAGCATCGAAGCTTAACTTTCGAACCTAGCTTATACTGTTAAAGCCCCGCCATTGGTGGGGCTTTCTGTTTTTTGTGCTTCTATTTACGCCGTGTAGATGCTTGAGTTGGTAAATGATTACCAAGAATGAGCATTGACAGGTAAGATTGGGAGCAAAGTATCTCGAGTTTTTTGGCGACCAATGAAGTTAGACGGTATAATTGCTTCATTCAGTGGTGCCAGGAGTAAGTATGAAGTTTGTCGATGAGGCAGTAATTAGGGTCGAAGCAGGCGACGGCGGTAGCGGTTGTGTTAGCTTTAGGCGCGAAAAGTATGTACCTGATGGTGGTCCTGATGGTGGTGATGGTGGCGACGGTGGCAGTGTTTTCCTGCAAGCTGACGAAAACTTCAACACTTTGATCGAGTTCCGTTTTGAACGTTTTCACATGGCTGAACGTGGCGAAAATGGTCGTGGCCGTGATTGTACTGGTCATAGCGGTAAAGATCTGATCTTAAAAGTTCCTGTTGGTACTCGCGCGGTCGATCATGATACTGAAGAAGTCCTTGGGGATTTAACAACCCACGGTCAAAAGCTATTGGTTGCCAAAGGTGGTTTCCATGGTTTAGGTAACACTCGTTTTAAGAGCAGTACTAACCGTGCCCCACGTCAAAAGACGTTAGGCACACCCGGTGAAGTTCGTAGCCTTAAATTAGAGTTGTTACTGCTGGCTGACGTTGGTTTGCTTGGCATGCCTAACGCGGGTAAGTCGACATTCATTCGTGCGGTTTCCCGTGCAACGCCGAAAGTGGCTGATTATCCGTTTACAACACTGGTGCCTAACTTAGGTGTGGTTAATCCACGTCCTGGACAAAGCTTTGTGATTGCGGATATTCCTGGTCTCATCGAAGGCGCTGCCGATGGTGCGGGTTTAGGTATTCGCTTCTTAAAGCATCTTGAGCGTTGTCGTATTCTGCTGCACATCATAGATATTGAGCCGATTGACGGAACCGATCCGGTTGAGTCTGCGCGCGCTATCGTAGGTGAGCTTGAAAAATACTCTCCAAAGTTGGCGAGTAAGCCACGTTGGTTAGTCTTTAACAAAACCGATCTGCTGCTTGAAGAAGAGCTGCAAGAGAAGGTTGATCGTATCGTTAAAGAAATGGGTTGGGAAGGTGATGTCTATACTATCTCCGCCTATAACCGCGACGGTACCAGTGAGTTGGCATTAAAACTCCTCGATTACATTGCGAGTCTTCCACCTGAAGACAATGAAGTCGACCCAGATAGTGAAGTTGAGTTCAAGTGGGATAATTATCATCAAGCAAACCTTGATTCATTGAATGAAGACTATGTTGATGAAGATGATGACGACGACTTTGATGATGACGACTACGACGTAGAAGTTATTTACCAAAGATAATAGTAATCTTTGAGTTTTGAGAGTTCTGTGTACGCTGATACTCAAAATGATATTACTCGGCAAGTTGTGCGTGCTGCACAATTGCTACTGGCCTACGGCGCGGAATCTGATTTAGTTGAAGAAATCAGCCAGCGTCTAGGTCAGGCTTTAGGTCTTGCCAGCGTAGAACTCTCTATTTCCTCTAATTCCCTCGTGTTAACCAGTTTGGTTCATGGTCGCTGTATCACAACTACTCGTCGTATTCGTGAGCATGGCATTAACATGACAGTCGTCTGTGAATTACAACGTATCTGTTTACTCGCTGAAAAGGGGTTGTATGGCCCAAATGAAGTGCGTAAACGCTTGGCGCGGATTGAACCTAAAACCTATCCTCCTAGCTTAGTGGTATTCATGATTGGCCTGTCGTGCGCTAGCTTCTGTCATTTATTTAATGGCGATCTCACTGCATGCGTGATTACTTTTTTTGCCGCGGCAGTGGGTATGTCGGTTCGTTTAGCAATTGCTAAGCGGCATTTTAATTTATTAGTCAATTTTGCCATCACTGCTTTCGTCACCAGTATGCTGGCTCAAACGGGTTATTTGTTTGAGTTAAGTGAAACTCCTAAGGCTGCTATGGCCGCGAGTGTGCTGATGTTAGTGCCGGGTTTTCCGATGATTAATGCGATTTCCGACATGGTAAAAGGGCACATGAATGTCGGTATATCCCGCTGGGGTCATGCTACTTTGCTGACCGTTTCTTCTGTGATTGGCATTACGATTGCGATGCAGATCGGCGGAATTTTCCTATGATGGAATTATTGATAGCTCTTTTGCACGATGCTTTTTTCTCAGCAATTCCCGCCGTAGGATTTGCTATGGTATTTAATGTTCCTAAACGATTTCTTCCTTACTGCGCTTTAGCGGGAGCTATTGGCCATAGTTCCCGTACTTTAATGTTACAGTTTGGTCTGCCAATCGAGTGGGCAACCTTCGCCGCAGCGGCATTAGTAGGGATTATTACCATAGGGTTTGGTAAGCGCCATTTAGCGCCACCTTTAATGTATGCTGTCGCCGCGATTATTCCTATGATCCCAGGCACTTATGCATTTAATACTGTGATTGCCTTAGTGCAATTGACCGCTCAATCTCAAGTCAGTCCTGAACTGACGGGGCAAGTGATTAGTAATGGCCTCAAAACTGTCTTTATTCTAGGGGCGTTAGCTGTGGGTTTGGCCATGCCGAGTTTGCTGTATTTCAGGACCCGCCCCGTCATTCAATAATTCTATTTCTATAAAACAGGAGTGAGCATGCGCATTGCTATGATAGCCGCGATGGCAAACAATCGAGTCATCGGAAAAGATAATAAAATGCCATGGCATCTTCCAGAAGATCTACGTCACTTTAAAGCGATGACCCTAGGCAAGCCTGTTGTGATGGGGCGTAAGACCTTTGAGTCAATCGGTAGGCCTCTTCCTGGTCGACATAACATAGTGATTTCACGCCAAACGGATCTTGTGATTGAGGGCGTGACCTGTGTGACCTCATTTGATGCAGCCAAACAAGCTGCTGGTGAATGTGAAGAGTTAGTGGTTATAGGTGGTGGCCAGCTTTATGCCGAGTTATTGCCCTGCGCCGATATCTTATATTTGACGCAAATCAATCTTGAGGTGGAAGGCGATACATTTTTCCCCCACTGGGACGATGGGACTTGGAAGGAAACTGAATCTTTGGCGAGTATAAATGCGGCTGGTTTGGAATATCGCTTTATCAATTTGGTAAAAAAATGTTAAATTGCAGCTTCTGTTGTGTACCCTGTGTGTATGGGGCGTCAGTTTATCTAACGTATTGCATCATATCGGACATTTAGTTTTCACGGAAAGAGATAGCCTATTTCGTTATCCTAGATTTCGAACGAGAGCTAAAGCCAAGAGGTCAATATCATTTAGACAATAGATGCAGCCCATACAGAATTGATAATAAAACTATAAGAAAGTATTAAGGAGTATCGGATGCGTCTTATGCCTGTGGCCTTGGCTGCGTTAATTGGATTTAGTTCTATTGCTGTACCAACCTCTGCTGTTGCGGGGGAAGATCCACTCGTAGCGAGTCTTTGTGATTATGTAAAAGCTAACGACAAAAACCGCTTACGTAAAAAGTTAAAAGAAAGCCGCGTTAAGTTACGTCAGATTTACAGTGGTATCAGTTGCGATGGTGCAAGTCTATTGCGCACCGCTTACGGTGCGAGTGCGAACGATACCGGTGAGTTTGTGGCTAAGCGTTTGTCGGCGACTGAATTGAGTGTTGCTGAAGCTGATGGGATGACTATCCAAGCTTGGGCTGAAGCAAACGGTCATGGTGCTAGCCCAATTACCGCTGCAGTGAAAGAGCGTCTTGGCGCTGCTGCGGGCGGTGAAGAAGAGTAATGCGGATTTGAACTTAGCGGCACTTTAGCTCTATTTGCTGCTACGTTATATTAAGCGTCTAATATCAAGTATCTAGCATTAAGCTAGATAAAAATGCCAAACTTAAGTTTGGCATTTTTTATGGCCTTAATTTGTGCAAAGGCCGGACAGTTCGAGTCGTCAGTAAGATAGGCAAGTGAATTCGTCTCAAAAGAAAGGGCCGCTAAGCGACCCTAGGTTTTAGTGGTGATAAACATTAGACTCTAAATTCACCGACCGAAGCTTGGAGTTCTTCGGCTAATTTGGCGACTTGATGGCTAGACTGAGCCGTTTGATCTGCACCAATAGCGGTTTCTTCTGAAATTGCTGCAATATGCTCTAGTTTTTCAGAAACTTGCTGGCTTACTAAATTCTGTTCCTGCGCAGCATGGGCGATATGGGTGCCAGAATCATAGGCTTTATGCACAGATTGGCTGATGGTCTCGAGGGCAATGTTGGCTTGCTCCGTTTTTTCAACGCAGGCGTTTGCTTGAGCACGCCCCATATCCATGGCGGCAACGGCTTGCTCTGCACCTTGCTGCAACACTTCGATCATCTGTTGGATCTCTCGTGTCGACACTTGAGTGCGTGAGGCTAAACTACGCACTTCATCGGCAACTACCGCAAAACCACGACCTTGTTCACCCGCACGGGCGGCTTCAATAGCGGCGTTAAGGGCGAGTAGGTTAGTCTGTTCTGCAATACCACGGATTACATCCAAAATTGAGCCAATAGAGGCGCTGTCCGACTGCACTTTATTGATCACAACACCCGCTTTGGCCACTTCATCGGCTAAAGCCAAAATAGTCAGTTTGTTCTCTTGCGCAATGGCACGCATATGCTGAGTTTCTTGATCAGCCTGTTTGATTTGCTCAAGGGCTTGATTGGCACTTAAAGACACCTGCTGAGCACTAGAGCTAAGTTCAGTTGTTGCAGTAGCCACTTGGTCAACTTGGCTTTTTTGTTCTTGTATGCCTGAGGTGGTTTGTGCTGTGATTGCTGATGTTTGTTCGGCTGCCGCGGCAAGTTGATTTGACCTATCTAAAATACCTATGATTAAACTGCGTAAGCTATCGACTAGACGATTACAGTTTTTTGCTAGTTCGGCAAATTCATCGTGTCCAGAGTCATCTAGTTTATGGGTAAGGTTGCCTGAGGCTAAGACGTTCAGGGCATTGTTCACTTGGCTGAGTGAGCGTTTTAACGGATTCACCACAGCAAAACTCACAATCACAGCGACAACGATTGCTATTAACACGACAATCATGGTTTGTATGCTGGCAGAGTCAATCTTGGCTATAGTGTCATTGCTCATGTTCGCGGCAACAAGTTCGATGTTATCGCTGACATCATTCATGTTGGAATTGATGACTTTCACATCATTTTCGATAATGCCTAGTTTTATCACAGCTTCTTTGGAGTGGGAGAGCTGACTCGATTTTAGCAGCAACATAGATTGCGGACCGGTGACGAGCGCTAATACTTTTTCGATATCTTTAGTGACCGAGCTTAAGGTATCCGCTTCGACAATACCTTGACCGTGACGATTCACATATTCAAGTTTGTTCTTGGTTTCGCTGATAATGTAGTCAAGTTCCTTTGAGATCAGTTCGTGCTTACTGTCTTCGTCATTCGTTACTAAATCTGCAATAGTAGTGATGATATTTCCGAGACTAGTATCAATAGCGCTGGCTGATGCAGCAAGACTCTGCTCATCGGGATTCTGACTGCTTTCTAAATCAACAATATCGAGCAGTTCTGATGAGGCATCATCGGCGGCATTTTCGAGCTTTTTCTTTAGTTCAACTAGCTGTTCTTGCTTGCTCAATGAGGCCTCACGTTCGGCGATCATGGCAATACTATCTCGCTCAAAGGTAGCAAAGCTGCCGCTTAATTGGGCAATTAAAGAAGATAGATTCTGCTGGCTCTTGACTAACTGAGTGAGGGTGGCAATTTCGTTTTTGAACTGAGTCCCGTGGTCTTCAAACACTTTACGAATATTCGGGATATTTGCCGATCTAGGAGTGTTATAGGCAATCAGGATTTGTCTTTGTTGCTCACTCAATGCTTCACTAAGGTGGTTTGTCGATTTTAGCGCGGGCAAGCTTAATTCTTGCATCATAGCAGAGCTGGCTTTTAGGCTATTGTTGGTTAAATAAGATGTAAATCCTAGCAACACGAGTAAAAGTGTGACAATACCAAATCCGCCAATCACTCTGGTGGCTACATTAAATTTCATAGGATACTCCGATTTTTATTATATTTTTCCAAATGAAAACAGGGTGATATTCAGGGTTAGGCGGCTCAGTCTGTTATCGACTTTAAGCTGTTTTAGTTTAACTCTTTTTTAACTTTTTTTGCGTAATTTTTTGGTCTTTTTCAAGATGCCATAAGGTTAAGTGTTCACCCCAGCAACAGCCTGTATCTAAAGCCTTTAATTTAGTATCGTCGACCTTGCCCATCAACGCAGCCCAATGGCCAAATACTAAGGTATGACTCTGGCGCAGCGGCGAAGCAAACTCAAACCAAGGTTTGAGTTGTGGATTAGTACAGTTTTCAGGAGGTTGTTTGCAATCAAAATCAAGTCGGCCATCGACATAAAGATAGCGCATGCGTGTTAATGCATTGATGCAATAACGTAAGCGTTCTATGCCAATTGCACTTGGATCCCATTGCTCTGCGGTATCTGAATACATTTGGCTTATTAATGTCTCAAGATAATCATCGTGCTTGAGGGCGCGACTGACGAGTGCGGATTCTTCTCTTAATACCTCCAGCGACCACTGAGGTGGTACACCCGCATGACTCATAATGAGTTGGTGTTCAGGTAATTCACGCATAAGAGGTTGTTGTCTCAGCCAGTCAATTGAGGCTGAGATATCGGGGGATTCTAGAATTTCAGTGAGATTATCGCTGGGTTTAGCGCGCTTGAGCTTACCGTGTAATGCCATTAGATGGAGATCGTGGTTACCTAAAACCGTTTTAGCGGAATCACCTAAGGAGCGAAAAAAACGTAGCGTAGCTAAGGAGTCAGGTCCACGTGCAACAAGATCACCTACAGCCCAGAGTTCATCGCGGGAAGGATTAAAATCGACCTTAGCGAGTAATTTTTGTAACTCAGCGAAACAGCCTTGAATATCACCAACAAAATAATGCGCCACAGTACCCCTTTCCTAACGATATTAATGTAGTAAGCCTGGGGTCGCTAAACGGAAGGGACGGATTGTCGCCTGGAAACGCTCACCCGATTCGCTGACCATACCATAAGTGCCGTGCATTATGCCAAGTGGCGTATCGAGCACAGTACCACTGGTGTATTGATAGGCAGTATTCGGCGCAATGGTTGGCGTTTCACCGACAACACCGGCACCTTGGACTTCACTGGTGTTGCCATTGGCATCAGTGATTATCCAGTGACGAGTTTCAAGTTTAGCCGCTTGCTCACCTAAATTGATGATAGTGATGGTGTAACTGAAGAGGTACTTTTCATCCTCGGGCGAGGACTGCTGCTCTATATACTCAGTTTTGACTTCGACCCGAATGGAGGTGTCCAATGCGCTCATTCTTGTTCCTAGGCTCTGGTATAAGGGCACCTAAGTGCCCAGACATATTTATGCTTTCTTATCGCAAACCATGTTAGCCATAGCAACATACTGCTGCACGCTAATCTGTTCTGGGCGTTGACTTGAGTCAATCCCTAACTGCTCGAACTCATCGTCAGATAACATGTGCTTTAAGTTATTACGCAGAGTCTTACGACGCATGTTGAATGCGGTAGTACAAAGGTGGCGTAGTACGGTCACATCTTTACAAGGGAACGGCTTTACGGCGTATGGCAATAAGCGTACGACTGCTGAGTCTACTTTAGGCGCAGGGGTAAAGCTGTGGGGCGGCACTTCGAGAACCGGAACCACTTGGCAGAAGTATTGTGCCATGACCGTTAAACGGCCATAAGCTTTACAGCCTGGGCTTGCCGATAGACGCAGGACTACTTCTTTTTGTAGCATAAAGTGCATGGTTTCAATCTGTTCGGCAAATTCGAACAGGTGGAACATCAGCGGCGTTGAAATGTTGTAAGGTAAGTTACCAAACACTTTCATCTTTTTGCCTGGCACACTCAGTTGGCCAAAATCAAACTGCAGTGCATCACCTTGGTGAATGGTCAGTTTATCTTTAAGGACTGGGTGATGATGTAAGCGTTCAACTAGATCGCGGTCGAGTTCGACAACAGTCAGATTATCCACAGCATCGGCTACAGGTTCAGTTAAGGCACCAAGGCCAGGGCCGATTTCGACCATCACATGGTGATTATCGGGTGCAATTGCACCCACAATGCGGTCAATCACATTGCCGTCGGTAAGGAAGTTTTGTCCGAAACGCTTTCTGGCCGTGTGGCCTAAATGTACTTTGTTGCTCATTAATAATGTAATCGTTTAGTTCTTTGAGGATAACTCAATGGCTTTATTCAGAGCACAGACAAAACTGCCAATATCGGCCTTGCCTGTACCCGCGAGATCGAGCGCCGTACCGTGGTCAACCGAGGTACGAATATAAGGTAAACCTAAGGTGATGTTTACCGATTTGCCAAATCCTTGTGACTTGAGAACGGGAAGTCCTTGGTCATGGTACATGGCCAAGACGACATCGGCGTCCTGTAAATATTTAGGTTGGAACAGAGTATCGGCCGGTAATGGGCCGACAATATTCATCTGGAACTCTTCTCGCAACTCGTTGAGTGCAGGAATAATCACGTCGATTTCTTCACGCCCTAAATGGCCGTCTTCACCTGCGTGTGGATTGAGACCACAGACATAAATTTTCGGTGAAACTATGCCAAATTTGCTGATGAGATCGGCATGTAGAATCTTGATAATATGCTGTAAGCGTTGGCGTGTTATGGCTTTTGCAACATAGGCCAGAGGAATATGGGTGGTCACGAGTGCCACTTGCAAACCCGGCGTTGCCAGCATCATCACTACATCGGGGCAATTTGCTTGATGGGCAAAAAACTCAGTATGGCCACTAAAGGAAATACCTGCTTGATTGATAATGCCTTTATGCACGGGGCCTGTCACGACAGCATCAAACTCGCCGCTCATGTTTTTTTCGCCCGCATAACGCAAGGTTTCAACTACATAAGTGCTGTTTTGCTCATCGAGCTGACCACAAATCGATTCGCTCACTAACTTAAAGGGCGCTATGGTTAATGTGCCCGCTTCTTGCGGTTTAGGAGCTTGATTTGGCTGGTAAGGGCGGAAAGTCACTTGCAAACCGAGTCGTTTCGCGCGGCTCGCAAGTAATTCTGGATCCGCACAAACGACTAACTCAGCAGGCCAAGCCTGCTGAGCGAGTTGTACGACTAAATCGGGGCCAATACCTGCGGGTTCGCCTGGGGTAACGGCAATACGTTTAGTGCTCAATTAGAATTAACCTCGATTGGTCTCTGGCTGGAAGATTTCAATGTATGCGTCTGAACGCATTTCGTCTAGCCAGTTTTGCAGTTCTTCGTTAAATTTGCGACGGAAGATCAACTGGTGCGCACGGTTGCTATTGAACTGATCTGTGGCGTCGGTTTTTCTGCGTTCTTCTAATTGAGTGATATGCCAACCGTGAGTCGTACGGAATGGCTCACTAATTTGGTCGTTTTTCAAACTATTGAGCGTTTGAGCAAACTCAGGTACGTAAATGCTTGGTTCTGCCCAACCTAATTCACCACCTTTTGTGGCCGAACCAGGATCTTCTGAGTACTGACGCGCTAGGTCTTCAAACTTAGCTTCACCTGAGCGGATTTGTTTCAGGAATTGCTCAAGCATGGCTTTAGCGCGGTCTTCTGACAGGATCGGCGATGGCTTGAGCAAAATGTGGCGCGCTCTAACTTCTTCAATTTCTTTGGTTTGTAGGCCGCGAGCATCCATGATCTTAATAATATGGAAACCTGCACCACTCTTAATCGGGCCGATAATGTCACCCATTTTCGCACCGTTAATCACTTCGGCGAACAGAGTTGGCATTTCGTTGATGTTCATATAATCCCAAATACCGCCTTCGAGTGCCTTAGGACCTGAAGAAGAAGCGATAGCGGTACGACGGAAATCCTCACCACTCTTCAAACGTTCTAATACGATATTGGCGCGTTTGCTTGATGCTTCGAGTTGTTCACTGGTGGGGTTATTAGGCACGTCAATCAGGATATGGCCAATTTGGTATTCCACATCTTTCATCCCTTGTTCTTGGATGAGTTTGACTAGGCTAGTAATTTCCTGTGGTGATACTTGAATGCGGCGTTGTACTTGAATACGTTGAATTTCACCTAGAGTGATTTCTTCGCGCAATTGTTCTCGGTATTGGCTGAAACTTAAACCTTCGCTTTCAATTTTTTGTTGCATCTGTGCGACAGACATTTTTTGTTCGCGTGCGATGTTTTCAATCGCTTGGTCTAGTTGTAAGTCTCCAATATTCAGCCCTATACGACTGGCCATTTGCAATTGTAGGCGAGTTAAGATTAAACGCTCAATCACCTGAGTGCGCAGGGCACTGTCAGAAGGTAACGATTGGTTTGCTGCTTTGGCATTCGCTTTAACAGTGTCAATCATGTTAGTGATTTCACTTTCGAGCACTATGCCATCGTTAATTTGGACTGCAACGCGGTCTAGCGGCTGGGGGGCGGCCAATGTAGGTTGGCTGATCGCGAGTGCAAATAAAGCAAAAATCAGATGTTTACTGGGTTTCATCCACAAAATCCTTGGCACGTTCTAAGGTCAGGTTCGACGGCTTAATTGAAATAACTTTACCATTTATATCGAAATTACAGTGAGTTGCCCTAATGTAATTTTTTGGCGACGCATTTGAGTGCAAGGTTAGACCTTAAGATCCGTTTTTATTCGCTTTAGCAAAAGGTGAACGGTAAAGCACTCATTAATCTGTTTGGACTCTGAGTCCTTGTTGAGGTTCAGCAATCTATCACAATTCTTTGCTAATTCCTCAGATAAAGCGGTTTTCTGTAGTTAAACAGGCCGTCATTGAGCATATCGGATACGCCTAATGGGCCAGAACCACCGAGTCCCTTAATGATTAAGTTCAGGTAGACACCACTATCAAACTGCTCACGAGGATCAATTGTGGCAGAACCTATGTTGTCGTCATAGTTGGTTTTAATGCGGTAATGATAACTAAGTCTTACTGCGTAACAGCATGATTCGTACTGGATACCTGTGTAAGTTTCAATACTGCGGCTTTCGTTAAGGTCATAATACCAATTACCAACAAAGTAGAGGTCGTCATTGATTGGCCAAGCGCCACGAACGCCCGCTTGGGAGATGTTCACTGTATCATTGGTATTTGAGTTCAATAAATCTGGGACATAGCGATAGCTAAATTGCAGCAATTTATTCGCTTCAGGTCTGAAATCTAAGGTGACTTCAGATTTTTTATTGTCACTGGTGTTGGTATCGTACTGAATCGCAGCCCCCATATACCAATCATGGGACAAGCGGGTATCTAACTCTGCAGCAAGTACTGAAGTTGATTGATTTGACTCAAAAATACTGTCTTCGTAACCGACTTTACTGTCTTGCAGATAAAAAATTTGTCCTAGACTGAATTTAGTGGCTTCTTGGTTGTGACTATCAAACAGGCGTGTAGTAACACCTAGAGTGACTTGATTTGCATCGGAAATCCTATCCAGACCCGAGAAGCGACGATCACGGAATAGACCAAAGTAGTCGTCCTGTAATTGAGCCGTATCATAAATGCCTATGTTGCGTTGATCTTCGTAGCCGACATAAAGATATTGAAATTGTGGCTCGAGCGTTTGGCGGTAGTTTTGATCGAAAAGCTCAGTAAAACGTTCGAAGTTGATTTGACCATTAATCCGTACCTGCGGGATGGTGCGATTCACTGTGTCGTCAACAACTATGTCTGGATCTTCGTTATGCTGCCAATAATTGGTCTGCATCAACTTAACTTGACTGGTGAGCGAGCCTGAAGGCCCATGTATTGGCAGAGTTACGCTTGGTGACATGTACAAACGAGTCGCCGTATTAACATTGTTGTCCTGATGGGCAAAATTCGTTAGCTCCGAATTGAAACCAAAATCTAAATTGTTCCAAAAATCAGCAGCGCGATAGTTAAAGTTAACCTGAGGCATGACTTGATATGGTTTTTCATCCTCACCCAGTACTTTAATATCTTGTACTCGGGTGCTTAGATCCCAGTTACTTTCGAAGTAGCTGATTTCACCTATGCGTGATAACTGGTTATCGGTTGCACGGTTAACATCTGACTTTAAGTCATTGAAATAGTTGTTATCTGATACATCGGTAAAATTCGCTAATACACGCCAATTTTTGTCGATCGCCCCTTGATGCTGCCAGTTATATAAGTAGCGATTCGGGCTACCATCGATCAATTGGTCATTGCCTAGATATTCTAAATTGACTCGGCCATTTTGGGCCTCACCCGCCAGATAACCAAACTCTGTTTTAGTGAATAAACCACGGTTTGACATATAGCTAGGTGTAAATGTTAAATCGTACTCTGGGGCAATATTCCAATAATAGGGTGCGGAAATTTCGACACCATCAGTAGTACTAGTGCTAAAACTAGGGTAGAGAAAGCCAGATTTACGTTTGTCTGAAACGGGGACTGTCATGTAGGGAATATAGAATACAGGTACACCGCCAATTCTTAGTTTGGCATTCCAAATTTCGCCCCATTCTTCTTCACTGTTGATCTTGATCTTTTCGGCCTCGAGTAGCCAAGACACATTGTCAGGAGGGCAAGTAGTGAAGTTGGTATTCGTTAAAATTAAATTGTTATTGATAGTAATTTGCAGTTTTTCGGCATCACCGTGAACTTGTTGGCCATGGATCCAATATTGTGCGCCTTTAAGGGTGGCACGGTTTGTCCGCATTTGAGCTTGTAAGGATTCGGCTGTAACGGTGAAGTTACTGTCTTGAAAGACTAAATTACCATTGGCATCAAACTGTTCAGTAGCTTGATCTAAAATCGCCTCATCGGCTGCTATGTGCCTATCGCCTTGGCTAAAAACCACATCGCCACGGAAAATCGCCTGCTTCCCCATTTCGGCATTGGTGTTATCAGACGCAATACGAATTTTGTTGAGTTCAGCCGCACTCATCCCTTGGGTTTGAGATACGATACGGGGTACTGGCGGTTCGATTAAGCATTGGGATGCCGAAGCGGTTAGAGAGTCGTCTGCCAGGACTAATTGCGGTAACAGGCTCAGGGCCAGAAGGTATCGGATCTGCATCTTTAGGTCAGTAATTATGATTTCTTATTCTGGACAAGTATGGATGGGGAAAGTTGCAATTGACAAACGCAACATCGCTTAATAAATCTCTCAATTTCTTAGCTGTTTCCAAATTCTATGCCAGCTATAATAAAGCAATTTTTCTTTAAGAGCCATGAAATGACTTTATCCGATCCGAGATTTCTTTCCCTTAATCAGTGGCTGAATGCTTATTTTTCCTGTGAGGTGATGCCTGTGTTGATTTCCGGAGACGCAAGTTTTAGGCGTTACTTTCGGATTTCGATGCCCGATGCCACCTTTATCGCCGCCGATTCACCGCCTCAGTTAGTGCCTATCGCCCCCTTTATTGCACTGTCGAATGCTTATTCAGCCGTGGGACTGACAGTTCCAAAAGTAATCCACGCCGATGCCGATTTGGGTTTTATGTTGATGAGTGATTTGGGCGATACCCAACTCTTATCTGTATTGACGGTACAAAATGTGGAAGGGTTTTACCGTCAGGCGCTCGATTTATTACCGCAAGTGGCCGCTGTGATTGAGTGCAAGAATCTTGATAGCGGTTTAGTTCAGGCATTACCTAACTACGATGAAGCCTTTGTGCGCCGTGAATTACACATCTTTACTGAGTGGCTGTTAGGAACACATCTTAATTTGTCTTTGGACGCTGCTGAGTTGCAATTGCTGAATGATACTTTTGATCGCCTCGTCGGCAATGCGCTATCTCAACCTAGTGTGGGAATGCATAGGGATTTCCATAGCCGTAATCTTATGCTGCAAGCGGACAAGCTGTGCGTGATTGATTTTCAGGATGCTGTCGTTGGTCCCGTGACTTACGATGCGGTATCACTACTACGCGATTGTTATATTCGTTGGCCGCAGCCTTTAGTCGCAGACTTGATGCGGTATCATTATCAGCAAGCATTAGCGCTTAGTTTTATTCCCGCACAGACTCCTTTTGAGCAATATCAAACTTGGTTTGATCTCATGGGCTTACAGCGCCACATTAAGGCTGTGGGGATTTTTGCACGGTTAAATTATCGCGATAGTAAACCTGCGTATATGGCGGATATTCCACTGACATTAACGTATATTGTCGACATCTCGCTGCAGTATCCCGAACTCGTGCCATTTGCACACTGGTTAACTCGTCGTGTGTTACCTGCGTTTACTGTGAGTCAGTCTTCATCTGAGGTTAAGCAATGAAAGCCATGATCTTGGCCGCTGGACGAGGGGAAAGGTTACGGCCGTTAACGGACAGTTTGCCTAAACCTATGGTGCCAGTGTTAGGTAAGCCACTGATTGTTTATCATATTGAAAAACTTGCCGCGATAGGCATAGTCGATATCGTCATCAACCATGCTTGGCTAGGGCATAAGTTAGTCGAAGCTCTGGGCGATGGCAGCACTTTTGGGGTGCGCATTCGGTATAGCGCTGAAGAGAGTGCGTTAGAAACCGGCGGCGGTATTAAACGCGCTTTGTTTTTATTGTGTGAGGACGGAAGCGACGAACCTTTTTTAGTGATTAATGGTGATGTGTTTATTGATGCTTTACCGCCAATCACGCAACTGGCAGCGGATAGGCTCGCTCACTTATGGTTAGTGCCTAATCCTGAGCAGCATCCAAATGGCGATTTTGCTTTGAATGGTCATCAAGTGCAGGAGCGTGGCGATGTTAAGTACACGTTTTCGGGCATGGGCATTTATCACCCTGCGCTATTTCATGACACGCCGCAGGGCGCCTTTGCACTGGGTCCGTTGTTGAGATCGCAAATGGCTCAAAACAGAGTTAGTGGTGCCTTGTTTAATGGATTTTGGTGTGATGTCGGTACCATTGCACGATTGCAAGCGCTTGAACTAAGGTTACAAAGTAACAAGTAAATTTCGGTGCTGGCATATCCATAGGATTAAGCTAGTGCATCAAATACATAATAGAAATCAGGAAATAAGATGCGGCTTTGGGGTAAGTTTTTTGGATTTGTCATTGGCTTTATGTTCGGCCGTATTTTTGGTGCACTGCTAGGTTTGTGGCTCGGTCATCTTTACGATAAGCGTGCAGCATCGGGCGTGGGTTTTCGACAGATTCTAGGGCAGGCTAAGAATCGCCAAGCCATTTTCTTTAATACCACATTTGCAGTAATGGGGCATGTGGCGAAAGCATCAGGACATGTTACCGAAACCGATATTCGCATTGCGACCTTATTAATGGATCAAATGCGTTTAACGGGGGAAGCCCGTAAAGAGGCGCAACAGGCATTTCGTGAGGGTAAATCGGCGGATTTTGATCTGCGCAGCAGCTTACAAGCTTTCCGTGTTATTACGATGGGACGCAAAGAGTTAGTGCAGATGTTCATCGAAATCCAGATCCAAACAGCACTGTCTGATGGTGAATTGGATCCCGCTGAGCACGCTATCTTGATGACGATTGCTCAAGAGTTAGGTTATGGTCGAGCGCAGTTAGATGAATTACTTAAACGCTGGCAGGCGGAGTTTCGTTTCCATCAAACATCGAGTGGCAATAAAACATCGATTACTGATGCCTACAGTTTACTTGGCATTACGAACGAAGCTAGCGACCAAGAAGTTAAACGGGCTTACCGTAAATTGATGAATGAACATCATCCCGATAAGTTAGTGGCGAAAGGGTTGCCACCGGAAATGATGGAGCTCGCTAATCGTAAGGCTCAGGATATTCAAGCAGCCTATGACAGAGTCAAGTCTGAGCGCGGTATGCGTTAGCCTTGATAAAATTGGTTTTTGTAAAAGATAAGGAATTCATTATGAAAAACACTTACCGTTTGTTGCTGTTGGCGAGTTTGTTACCTGTGGCTATGTCTACACAGGCCGAGGTGTTTATCGCTCCTTTTGGTGGTTATAGTCTGGGGGGCGGTCAATTTGATGTGAATCAATATGAGGTCAACACAGATCAAACTGGTGATAAGGCCGATGTGAAGGTCGAGGAGTCGAGCCATTACGGTTTGATGGTGGGTATTGGCACCAATGATCCCGGTAATATTTATCTTTTATATAGTCATCAAGCCTCTGAACTGAAAAGTGGCGGCTTGTTTACGCCAGACTTTCTTACCTCGTTAGATTTAGATTACATCCACTTGGGTGGCACTTTATATTTCCCCCGTGGCGATATCCAGCCCTATGTCACCGCCAGCGCGGGGATCACCCGCATGCTGCCTAGCGGTTGGTCGAGCGAAACGCGTTTCTCCATGGGGATTGGTGGCGGGGTAGAGTATCAAGTGACGCCACACTTTGGCCTGTTTGCGGATATTCGGGGTTATGCGACTTTTATCAACAGTGACACTTCGCTGTTTTGCAATGAAGATGAATGCCTATGGCACATTACGTCGGATGTGATGTGGCAGGCTCAGGCTAACCTTGGGCTCAAAGTCAGTTTTTAGATTTAACGCATCGTCTTAAAAGGAGATTTAGTGGCATGAAAATAGTCGTACTTGATGGTGAAACCTTAAATCCTGGCGATCTCAGCTGGCAATCCTTAAATGAATTAGGCGAGTTTGCGTGTTTTCCCCGCACAAGTGGCGCTGATATTGTCGCGCGAGCCCAAGGTGCTGAAGTCATTCTCACCAATAAAACGCCCTTGAATGCAAAGACGCTAGCGCAACTTCCTAGTCTCAAATACATAGGCGTATTAGCCACGGGCACGAACGTTGTCGATATCGCGGCAGCTAAAGCGCAAGGTATAGTGGTCACTAATGTGCCCGCTTATGCGCCTGATGCCGTTGCGCAAATGGTGTTTGCCCATATTCTGCATCACACCCAAGCCGTGGCCGCCCATCATCAAGCTGTGGTCGATGGCCAGTGGGTGAACTGCCAAGATTTTTGTTTTACTTTAATGCCGTTGCAATCTTTAAAAGGCAAGACTTTAGGCTTAATAGGTTATGGCGATATCGGTCAGCAGGTGGGAACGCTCGCCCTCGCATTCGGGATGAAAGTTCTTGTCAATACTCGTTCAATCATCAAGGATTTACCCCAAGGCGTGATGTGGGCGCAACGTGATACTGTGCTTAGCGAATCAGATATTATTTCGCTCCATTGCCCGCTAACACCAGAAACTGAGCAATTTATCAATCAACAAACCCTCGCCTTGATGAAGCCTAATGCGCTGCTGATTAATACAGCGCGCGGTGGATTAATTGATGAAGCCGCGCTTGCTGCTGCGCTGGCTCAAGGCAAGTTATTTGCCGGCGTGGATGTGTTATCGACCGAGCCGCCCACTGCAGATAATCCCTTACTGCATGCGCCTAATATCAGCATCAGCCCGCATAATGCGTGGGCGACGAAGGAAGCAAGACAAAGTCTACTCAATATCGCAGTGGCGAATGTGCACGGTTATTTACAGGGTGAAGTGATTAACTGCGTGAACAAGTAAAGCGGTATGCGTCTTTCTCTCTTTTCATCATGTCGATGTTGAGAGAGAAAGACGTAAATGGTTATTTATTATTGAGTTTTTCTTCTACGCATCCACCACACACCCAATAAGCCTGTGAGGGCTAATACGCCAAATACGACGGGCTTTTTCAGCTTGTGGTACAGGGCGTTCCATTCTGCCATTTCATTCGCCTGCGCTCGTTTTACTGCACCGTCAAAATCGGGCGCTTCACACTGCAAACCAAAGTTCTCGGCCCAAGGCACAAAGGGGCCGTTGGCGACGTATTTTTTGTAGTAACGTAGGGCAAGTTCTTGATCTCGATACAAGACCCAACCTGTGGCTTGGCAGAGTAGCGCTGCATAGGCTTGGCTGTTGTGGGGTACATGATCCGATGCCTTGTTGGCTAGTTCTGCTGCCGTGTAGCGATAATGGAAGCGTTTATCGGGGATTGCTTGGCTGGCACTGATCCGCAGCTGTTCTTTCTCAGCCAGTTTGCTCGGTTCATTCCAATCACTTAGATCGAAGACACCTTGGTAAATAGTGTAATCTGGGGCTAATTCAAACCCTAAGAGTTCCATGCCTTGGTGGCGGGCAAGTTCGGCAACAGCCCAATAGGCTTTCGCGCTATCAATGCCTTTTGTTTTTTTCGCGGCATTCAACTCTGTGCCGTAGGCAAGGGCGCTGGCATTCAGTTTAGGATTAGGGAAGTAAACTGGCGCTTCAGCTATCGCGCCTTCGCGTAATAGCCTGCGACCTAGCAAGTAGCGTAAGCGATTGTTAATCGGCTCTATATTATCGTACCAGTCGCTATCTTTAGGGTATTCGAAGGCGATAAATGGCACATGTTCGTCGATAAATAACTTAAGTTCAGCCGTGGTGAGCACGCGCTCCGCCACATAGGCTATGTCTTGCCAGTATTCGTCGCCGCTGGCGAGTAAGTGATTGAGCGCATCGACATATTCGCCGCGCTCTAGGGATAACACCCCTTGCTCGGCGCGAATACGGCAGTAAGTGGCTTTATCTTCATCGGCATTAATGGCTTGCTGCTGAGTCTCTTCGGCATCAACTGTAGCCAATGCTTCATCGGATTGTTTGGGGAAGTGACGCGCCGCCTGAGCATAGGCCTTGGCCGCTTCTGCTTGATCGCCCTTTTGTAGCATTAATTTTGCGTTGAGCCACCAAGTGAGGCCGCTCGGTTTCGCTAGCGTTAATAGGCGCTCAGCACTGGCATAATCCCCTAACTGGTAATAAATCGCCGCTAATTTATCGCCATGGTTGAGCTGTAAGCCATCGGTTGGAAATACTTTAAGGAGCTCAGCAACCTTTAATCCCATTTCTGAAAGCTGGCCATTGTAGGCGAATTCATTAGTGCTGCTTTGCCAATAGGCAATCAATAACTGCTGCACGCTCGCCTGTTGCAGCAGCGGCTTAAGTTCAGCAATCTCTTTACCCATCAAAGTGCGGCTTAACATCAATAAGGAATCATAACCGCCGCTATCGCCCTGTACCGATTGGGTGGCATAGAGCTCAATAGCTTTATTCAGTGCATCAGGGGTGAGAGTCATTTGCAGCTCTGACTCAGTTTCACCTGCCCCTTGATTGGTCAATTGCGGGAGCGGCTGGCCTTGGTGTAGCAGGATATAGGCTTGCTCACCTAAGCTCGCTAAACTCAAACGCAGGGGATCGGCGACGCCTTGTGCGACTTCGGTTTGTAATTGTGTTAGGTAAGTATTGGCACGATTAAAATGTTCAGGATCAGCCGAAGTCTTGCTTAAGATAAGCTCAATACGCGACAGCGAATAGAGTGCCCACAGGCTACGAGATGCGCGTTCGTTTTGTGGTAATTTAATGATTTTGCTGAAATAGTTACTCGCCCTCTCATAATCTTTTGCTTCAAACGCTACGGCACCTAAGGTGTACCAAGTTAGCGCTTGTGGTAGATCTTTGTCTAATTTAGCGGCCATTTGCTCGGCTTCAATGGGACCCGTTGCATCCCGCAAAGTGTTCACTAAGGCCAAATGGGCATCACTTAACTCGCTGTTTTCAAAGGCGCGAGTTTGTGAAAGATAACGGCTACGCACTTCATCCCAGAGATATTCCTGTGCAGCGGGTGCATCTTGATACTGCCAAGGTAAAGGCTTGGCGAGGGCGGTTAGCTGCTGGCTGAAAGAGGTTTGCGGTAAATAACTGAGATTGCTCTGCCTATCCTGAGTGAGTTGCAAAGGAAAATCGGGGCCGCAGGCCAATAGCATAGGGGAAAATAAGCTTAAACAAATGAGCGTGGTCTTTTTAAGCATAAAAGCCCGATTGGGTGTTGCCATGGTAAACGATAGTTTTGGCTTATGGCGCATAAATTCCCTGTAAATATAATGACTCACAACGTGCCCAGCCTATCACTTTTTGGCCGCTAGGGTTGAGCATGTGTGTTTGAATGTCTCTGTTTGATTGCGGCATAGGCATGATTGCAGTGCGTGAAACTGTTTTGGTTGGTGTCAACGCTGCTGTATTCTCAGCTCGCCATTGCCACGTTAACAGCCCATCTTTTTGTATTACGCTATAGCCATTTTGCGCATCATACCCGCTGCAAGCTTGTCCCGCTAGCGACAAAAGAGGAGGAATTTCACCTGCAATATTACCGTGATTCATTAAGCTCAGTTGGAATAGCTGTGGCTTGTGGATTTCCAGATTTTTTGGCTTATTTTCAGCGGCTAATGTCGTTTGGGTTGTGGCCTTGTTATCGCTTGAGATCACTAATTCAATCTTGGCGGCAAGTTCACCTTGCTGTGCAACGGCGATTAAGGTGTTGAGTAGCCAAACCCTTTTATCCCCTTCCAGCGGCAGCCGAAACCAGACAATGCCTCTGAGTTTGGCATCTTTTTGAGTGTGTAGTTTTTGCACAAAGGCTTGTAATACTAGAGGATCGGCCATCAGTTCCTGTACTGCATTGGCTGATTTGAGTTGATCGCGCAGCGGTGTTTCACTTTCAACTTTATAACCTGAAGCTGTACTGATGACCGCCGAACCATAGGCGGGGAGCGCAATAAGGTAAGGCACAGTGCTGATATTTGAGAGTTGCTGCACCCACTGCCAACCTTGAGTCGCATCGAATAGTCCGAGGCGTGGATCGCTTACGCTGTGAATTTGTAGCACCAGTTCATCAATACTGGTGAGTAACACGGGAAAATCGGCGCTACTGAGCCAAGCGGGCAGTGCAGTAATGCTGAGTTTGAGTTCTGCGGGTAACTGCGCTTTAAGCTTTTTAAGAAAATCCCGATAGGCTGGCAGTTTACTGTTGGCACTGTCGTGGTCGATTTCCACCCCAGCGATTTTAGTGCCTTTAGCCTGCCAGCTGTTAAGTACTTGGCTGATTTTACTGATGATCTCAGCATCATTGAGTCGAGTAAGTTGGCCATCTAAGCGAACCACAGCGATTTTGGGTCTAGGATCGGCCTGTAGCCAAGTGTGGTTAACGGCGACCTCAAACCAAATATCGGCACCATTGGGTTTGGGGTGTGCCTGCAGGGCTAAAATGCGTAATCCTTGGAATGCGTCTTGGCTTTGCACTAAGGCCGTTTGGTTGGCGGGGCGCCATTGGCGCTGCCAGATATAGACTTGCTGCGAAAGTGGCGCTCGAAGCGTTGTTGCTTCTGCAGCGGCTTTTGCTGCGACACTGGTATTTGGGCTAGCCGTGATTTCACTGGGGTTTGATGCTGGCTGGCAGGCGCTCATGAAGAGGGCTGTGCTCAACAAAGCGCCTAACAGCCATTGATTTCGGCTCATGTTTTTAACCAGATTGCCTATGCCCATACTACAGTTATCGATTCCGTTTTGAGTGAGGCATTACTATGCCCGAAAAATGCGACTTATACATCGCGGTCAAACTTCTGATAATGCCCACTAGCTTGGTTTTCCTTTTGGTGCCTTGTTAATCAACCTGAGATCGGTTTAACAAGCCATAACTGTAATAGCATTAAACTCTGCGTTAGTGATGTTCAGTTATGGCTTATTGTCTTTCAATTGATAGGCGATGAGTCCCGCAATCATGTTGAGCATAAAACCATGTACGCTGCGGTGTCTAGAGTGCTCTATTTGAGAGATGTTTTTTAACTGGTCGTTGATGGTTTCTATGATGAAACGTCTCGACAGCATCGCTCTATCCCACAACGACATCGCTTTTACTTTCATATTCTTACGCACGTTTGTCACCAGTGTGATGCCTTTCTCCAGCAATTCACTGGACAGTGCTTT
>NZ_JAKKSH010000017.1:0-97687 GCF_025653395.1 Shewanella sp. SW24 | reverse complement strand
GGATACAGCATCATGCAAATAATCCCTTATGATGGCGGCTACAGTATGGTTGAACGCCAAGATAAGCCCGAGCTGCAATGTAACAACTGTAATAAGCCTTGGTGGTACGATGATTTTGACTCGATATTTATCCAGTGCCCACATTGCCAAGGCGAACTGCGAAGAGTCACACCAGAAGAACCATTTAGACATCGCTAATGCCGATAACGACACTTATCGGCACATCTAATCCCTTCTACACAAAAACTGCGCACAATGTATATTATGTTAAATACTCTCTATGCGGTTCCCATCGCAGCTCTTTTTTGTGGCTTGTCATTCCAAATGAGTTTTGTGTCATTTCGTGAGTCTGAATTTTGTTATTATATATCAAGGCTATAATTCACTCCGCCAACAGCTTTGCTCTATTATGGTGCAAAGCTGTTCATCCAGAGCGCATTAAATTTTGTGTTTGCTGCTTTTTGACAAAGTGCACCTCACACGCAGCTATGCGAACTCTTTTGAAGTATAGATGACGTGTTAGAAATGAATTTTATGAAACAATGTCCCAATCAAATCATGTCGCTCCATTAGAATGATTACTTACAATAATTCATCGGTTTACCAAGCTTAATTGAAATTGGTTCGTAGCTATATTTCCACTGCTTAATCTTACCTATTAATTTGTTGTAATGTTGATGACGTGATTTATCAACATCGGAGTCGCTCGAACACATCACCAGTTTCACCTGACGGTATCTTAAACAATTTAATCGTCGCTACGTGAATGCTTTGGTATATTGGACTCGCAAACTAGCCAGAAACACCTAGCAACGCGCTTATGCTTGTCCAAAAAATCACAATGAAATACTAAGATGTTGCCGATTTTGAGCCGCCATGGACATAAATATGTCATTTTCAGGAGTTTTTATAGATATCGAGTGAAGCGCCCTAACCTACTTTTGGACAAAAATCATTATGTGTACTAGCTCATATATGAACTGACAGTGTTGATTAAATAGCTAGACTTAATCGGACAATCTCAACTCGACCCCACCCAGCTCATTTCTGGACATTTTCAAGTTAGACTTTTAGCTCGAATTAGTGAATTTAGAATTAAAATTTCTATGGATAACGCCTGCTTAAGCGGCTTAACCTCCATAACTTCTGAGTAGCTTAATGTTGAACAGTTACGGTTAGTTATTAATACGAATGACTTTAAATGGGATTGATGTCCATAACACTGCCCCTGATAGCGTGTTCTGGTCTAATCCCATCGGACACTTAACTTTGAGACAGTATGGTCAATAAATTAAGAGGTCAATATGAGTCTGAACAAATCACATAAGAGTTATCCGCAGGCATTTAAGGATGAAGCCGTCTTGATGGTGCTGGAGCAAGGTTATAGTGTTGCCGATGCGACAAAGCCTCTTGGAGTTAGCACTAGTCTGCTTTACAACTGGAAGGAAAAACACGAAGCCTTGCAGCAAGGCCTTACCTTTGAATAGTCTGAACGTAATGAGTTGAAGTAATTTATCATATAAAACAAATGATTATGCATGGAGAAATAAATTATAAAAAAGGCCAGCGCCTTCTTTGCGAGAGAAATGAAGTAAAATTTAGTTTCATCAAACAGCAATCTAACCTGTTTCCCATAACACTGATATCCATCGATTCACACTGATTCTACTGACCAGCATACTTGCGAGAGCGGTACGAGAATGACCTTCGCTGAAATGGAGTAAGCACTAAATAGTGCCTACGTTTGCGTGCACTTTTCTCCGATTTACTAAGGCTGCGATGTTCGGATTATTTATATTTTTTATGATTAAAAAGCGAATATCAATTAGGCCACATAATTAATGCAAATTATATTGCTGGCGGTGGCTTTATACCTGGGCTGAAAAACAAAAAATGAGTATCGTGCTTAGCGTAATTTTATTGAACATTCATCATATAGGTCATCCTCTGGAGCTGATTTTGATTAGTATTGGTTCTTGTACAGAACTTGATGATTGTGCTTTTTGGGCTTCTTCGATGCGTAAGTCAATAGTGGCAACTAACTTGGAAAACGCCGCCATCGAAGAAGCTCACGAGTTAGTCACCGTGGCGGACGATGGCGTGACGAGGCGGGTGTGTCACTCCCAAATCGAGGTGTTCTATGTGGAACTTGCGAACGTTCTTTCGCTGCGGCGGTTGGCTCAGCCAAATCAGCAAGGATCGGGCAATCCGGGCGGCCATCGCCATGGCAATTTTCGGCTAGCTGCTCGAGCGTTTGCACCATAGCTTGTAGTTCAACGATCTTCGCCTTCAGTCCGTCGGCATGGGAGAGCGCCAACGCCTTAACGTCGGCGCTCGCGCGATCTCGGTTGCACCACAAGAGCAAGAGTTCCGAGATTTGTTCGACAGAAAAGCCAAGGTCGCGTGCGCGACGGATGAAGCGAAAGCTTTGCGCGTCTGCCGAGCTGTAATTTCGGTAGCCAGCATCAGAACGATTAGCTTTGGGTATCAAGCCAATCTGTTCGTAGTAGCGAATCATCTTCGCCGAGATGCCGGACAACTTGGCTGCTTGACCAATATTCATCATTATCTCCTTCTAGTAAATTAATCAAATACGCTCAAAAACTGAGGTTTACCTGCGCACAGATATTTCTCTGGGCGTAAAGAACACGTCGGCATACAGGTATTCAGATCGCATTCATGTTGTCTATATTCCATCTGAAGATTGCTCAGAGCTAATGTGGTGATCAAATGCATATAGTCCCGCCACACCCTCAGGTGTGACGACTCTTGCAGTGGCAAAGAGATGTTCTCGGGCGTCGCTATAATCGTCCTTGAGGTGATCCAAGGGCATATTTGGTGAAAACATGTTGTGTTACTCCTTCAACAATATTCGTCTATCAAGCGTGACTTTTGTGCTACCACCCCAAAAGCCAATGACTTGGTGTGGGTTTAAACCATCATCGGAGCCCTGAAGCGCTTGAGTCGGAGCGCGTTGCCGAGCACAAATATACTGGAAAGTGCCATTGCGGCCGCTGCGAAAATTGGCGAAAGCAAGGTGCCATTCAACGGGTAGAGCGCACCCGCCGCAACCGGTATCAACACGGCGTTGTAGGCGAAGGCCCAGAAAAGATTCTGCTTAATGTTACGGATCGTGGCCTGACTAAGCGCGATCGCATTCGTCACGCCACGCAAGTCGCCCGACATTAGCACCACGTCAGCAGCTTCTATCGCTACATCGGTTCCCGTGCCGATAGCGAGCCCAACATCAGCTTCGGCGAGTGCTGGTGCGTCGTTGATACCGTCTCCCACGAAGGCGACTCGCGCGCCATTGTTCCGGAACTTCTTCAGCGCCTCGACTTTACCATCGGGGAGGACCTCGGCTAAGACTTCATCTATGCCAAGCTGCTCGGCAATCGCCGCAGCGGTCGCCGCATTGTCGCCAGTGATCATCGCTACTTTCAGTCCGAGCACGTGCAGCGCCTTGATTGCTTCGGGCGTTGTTTCTTTGATTGGATCTGCGACTGCAATCACCGCTGCCAAGCGGCCGTCGATCGCGGCATAAAGTGGGCTCTTGCCTTGCTCGCCGAGACGCAGGGCGGTGGACTGCAAGCTCGACACATCCAGACCGAGCTGCGTCATAAACCGATCCGCACCAACGGCGACGGTACGACCTGCGACCTTGGCCGACACGCCGAAGCCCGGTGTTGCGTCGAAGCTCTCGATAGGTGCAAGGGTGAGGTTCAACTGCTTTGCGGCTGTGACGATCGATTCGGCAATCGGGTGCTCGGAGCGGGTCTCGACTGCCGCAACAAGAGCAATAACTTCTTTGTATTCAAATCCTTCGGCAGGCACGAGATCGGTCAGCTCGGGGCGTCCTTTGGTCAGCGTGCCGGTTTTGTCGAGCGCGATAACGCTCACATCGCGCAACGCCTGCAAGGCTTCGCCCTTACGAAAGAGTACGCCGAGCTCGGCCGCACGGCCGGTGCCAACCATGATTGAGGTCGGCGTGGCCAGTCCCATAGCGCACGGACAAGCGATAATAAGAACCGCGACCGCATTAACTAGCGCAAAGGTCAGCGCTGGGGACGGGCCGAAGATTAGCCAGACGAGGAAGGTCAGCGTGGCAGCTGCCATCACCGCTGGGACGAACCACATGGTCACTTTGTCGACCAGCGCCTGGATCGGCAGCTTTGACCCCTGCGCTTGCTCGACCAGACGAATGATCTGCGCGAGCACCGTATTCGCGCCGACCTTGGTGACGCAAAAACTGAAAGCGCCCGTCTTGTTGATAGTGCCGCCGACAACTTCGGCTCCCACCCCTTTAGATACGGGCACCGGCTCGCCGGTGATCATGCTCTCGTCAACATAAGAGGCACCTTCGACGACTTCGCCGTCGACCGGAATCTTCTCGCCCGGACGAACGAACACTATGTCACCAGTCATCACCTGATCGAGCGGTATTTCAAACGTTTCGCCGTTGCGCTGGACGCGCGCGGTCTTAGCCTGAAGTCCGACGAGCCGCTTGATCGCTTGCGAGGTTCGCCCCTTGGCGCGCGCCTCCAGCATGCGTCCGAGCAGGATCAAGGTAACGATGACCGCAGCAGCTTCAAAATAGACGTTGGCAGTGCCTTGCGGCAGCGCTTCAGGGGCAAAGGTTGCGACGATCGAATAACCATAAGCCGCCGCGGTGCCGACCGAGACCAGTGAGTTCATGTCGGGAGCACCGCGCAGCAACGCCGGTACCCCTTTTAGGAAGAAGCGCAGACCAGGACCGAACAAGACCAGGGTGGCGAGCACGAACTGCACATACCAGTTGGTCTGTTGCCCCAGAACCCCCATCACCCAATGATGCATGGCGGGAATAAGGTGAGAGCCCATCTCAAGGATGAATACGGGCAAGGTGAGGATGGCTGCAGTGATGAAAGAACGTCGCAGTGCCCGCGCCTCGCTCTCACGACGCTCAGTGTCCTGATCGCTAGCATTCGCCGTTTCGGCGGACAAGCGACGGGACTTGTAGCCCGCCTGTTCGACAGCGGCTTCAAGATCTGCCGTGGAGACGACCCCTGCAAAATGGCGCACCCTCGCGCGCTCGGTCGCCAGATTTACAGTGGCTTCGAGCACGCCCGGAATTTTTACGAGCGCTTTCTCTACCCGGCCCACACACGATGCGCAGGTCATGTCCTCGATCGCCAACTCAATGGTCTCTTCGCGAATGGTGTAGCCAGCGTTCTGAATGGCGTGGACAACCGCCTGCGGATCGGCTACGCCGGTGAAAGTCATGTCGGCGCGTTCGGTAGCGAGATTGACCACGGCCGTCTGCACCCCGGGGACCGCTTTCAACGCTCGCTCGACACGGCCGACACATGATGCACACGTCATGCCTTCGACAGGCAGGCTCAGACGAGTGCCTGCGGACACGGATTGATTGGCGTTTTGTGGCAAGGAAACAGAAGCCATTGAACTACTCCTTAAATGTTGAGTTAAAAAAAGCTTAATGCTTCCAGCTATGGGAAGGTCAAGTCCTATGTGTGATTTATTTCACGACGCGTCCGTTCGAAATGCCGTCGGCGCCACTGCAGTCCTGATCCGCCTGCGCGCAGATCTCCCAACCGCCACCCAGCGCCTTGTAGATACTGACAACGGCAAGCCGTTGGTGGGTGCGAGCGATTGCCAGCGCACGCCGGCTTGCAAAGTCGGACCGTTCGGCTTCGAGCACATCAAGGTAGATGCCTTCACCAGCTGAGAACCGCACATGGGCAAGACGAGCCGCCTCGCGATTTGCAGCTGACTCAAGCAGACGCAGCTCAAGCGTGCTACCCGCGGCGCCATAGGCTTTGAAGGCATCCTCGGTTTCCTGCAGTGCGCGCAACACGGTCTGGTCGTAGACGATCAACGCCTCTTGGGTACGTGCCTCGCTGGCGGCGATGCGGGCACGCACGCGCCCAGTATCGAAAAGAGACCAGCGAATGACCGGGCCAAGGAAGCTGGACAACACTCCGGAGCCATTTACTTCATCGAGACTTCCAGCAACAAGCCCGATTGAACCATGCACTTGGATCTCGGGGTAGAGACCAGCCGTCTCGAACCCAATCCGAGCGGTCGCCGCAGCAAGAGTCCGTTCAGCCGCCGCAATATCAGCACGCCGAGAAAGGAGTGCTGCGGGATCGCCCACGGCGATTATTCGAACAGCAAGCGCTTCACGCGCAGGCGTTACAGCGGGTGGTCTAAACGTCTGGGGCGTTTCGCCAAGAAGGATGGCCAGTGCATTGCTGGAGGCCGCACGGCGGCGCTCCAATTCTGGCACGGCCACCTCGACATGGTGCAACAAGGCCTCGGCACGGAGCTGGTCGAATTCGCTGGCAGAACCGGCGTGCACGAGACGTTCGACCAGGCTCAGGCTTTCGCGCTGGCTTTGGCTGATGTCGGCGGCTACAGCTAGTTCGGCCTCGATACCGCGTAGCTCGAACCAAGTGGCAGCCACCGCAGCAGCGACCCCCGCCTGCACACCACGCAGCAGAGCCTCGCGGGAACCTGCTTGCGCCTGAGCGGCCTCCACCGATCGCCGCACACGGCCAAAAAGATCGATTTCCCAGGAAGCGTCTACCGCGCCGCGATAGGTTTCTATCTGACGCGACTGACTATGGGGCGTCTCGACCTCACTCCGGCGACGGTTCTCATAACCAAGCTCAGCGCCACCGCTCGGCAGGAAGCCCTGACGGCTCTCACCCAACATGGCCTTTGCCTCTTCGAGCCGAACGACAGCGATACCTATGTCATGGTTCGCCGCGAGCGCCTGCTGGATCATGATGTTCAGAGCTGGATCGTCGAAGGTGCCCCACCACTTCACCTCAACGGCCCCTGTTGCAAGACCGGCGGGAGGCTCACTGAAACTGGCCGGAAACTGCGATGAAGGTAGTGAGTAGTTTGGGCCCACCGCCGCGCATCCAGTCAAGATGAGCGCACTCAGGGGTAACAGAACTGCTTGGTAGGGGCTTCTCATGACATGCTCTCCTCAATGTGCGGCTTAGCACTTGAACTGTGCCGCTCGAAGTGAGCCTCCAAGCCACGTATCACTACATAAAAAACCGGCGTCAGGAATAATCCGAACAATGTCACGCCGAGCATACCTGCGAAGACCGCAATCCCCATAGCCTGACGCATTTCGGCCCCAGCACCGCTTGCCAATATCAACGGTACGACGCCAGCAATAAATGCCAATGAGGTCATCACAATAGGCCGCAACCGCAATCGACAAGCCTCAACGACCGCCTCCAGCGCACTTGTTCCTGTAGCTTCGAGGCTGCGTGCAAACTCGACGATCAATATTGCGTTTTTGGCCGCCAAACCGACGAGCACGATAAGCCCAATCTGCACAAAGACGTTGTTGTCGCCCCCAGCCAGCCAGACACCGGTAATCGCGCTCAAAAGACACATCGGCACGATCAGCAGAACCGCCAGAGGCAGCAGCCAGCTGTTGTATTGCGCGGCGAGGATGAGATAAGCGAGCAGCACGCACAATGGGAAAATGAACAGCGCAGAATCGCCAGCCAGTTTTTGCTGGTAGGTAAGATCAGTCCATTCGAAGCTCATGCCTTCAGGCAAAACCTCCTTGGCTAATCGTTCCATGACCGCAACAGCCTGCCCCGAGCTGACGCCAGCCATCGCACCGCCCGAGATGTCGGCCGTAGGGTAACCGTTGTAGTGCATCACGCGGTCTGGGCCGGCACTTGGCGTCACAGTGACAAAGGATGACAACGGCAGCATATCTCCGGCCGCGTTGCGCACCTGCAGGCGGCCGATAGATTCGGCTTGCATGCGGTGGTCTGCATCGGCTTGGGCCGTCACCTTATAGGTTCGACCGAAGCGGTTGAAGTCGTTGATATATAGAGAGCCGAGATAGACCTGAAGCGACTCGAACACATCCGCCAGACGAACCCCCTGACTCATGACCTGAGTGCGATCGATGGTGACATCTAACTGCGGCGCATTGATGTCAAGACTGGTCATGAGCCCAGCCACCTCGCCCGACTCGGTAGCTTTTGTCATCAGGATCTGGGTCTGCTGCACCAGAGCTGCTAGCCCAGCACCGCTGCGGTCCTCGACCTGCATCTTAAATCCGCCCGTCGCACCAAGGCCTGGCACCGGTGGTGGCGGGAACACGCCGAGGAAACCATCGGGGATGCTGGCAAATTGGGCTTGCAAGCGCCCCGCAATCGCCATCGCGCTGAGATCGGGTGTCGTGCGATCTTTAAACGGGTCGAGCATGATGAATATGACCGCGGCATTTGGCACGTTGACGAAACCATTGATAGAAAGGCCGGGAAACGCAACGACGCTTTCGACACCTGATTCGGTCAGCGCGATCTTCGACATCTGTTTGACGACTGCGTCGGTGCGGTCCAGTGACGAGGCGTTTGGCAGCTGGGCGATTGCGACAAGATAATATTTGTCCTGCATGGGCACGAAGCCGGGCGGGACGGCCTTGAATCCGAAGAAGGTCAATGCAAGGAGTCCGGCGTAAACCAGAAGCGCCACGCCGCTAATCCGTACGACCTTGCGCACCGTGTTGCCATAAGCGTTAGGTGCATGCTGGAATGGCTGGCCTAGTGTCCGAAACAACTGATCGGCGCGGCCACGCAAACTGCGCGGAACTCGCACTATTGCCGTCTGGCGCGGGCGCAATAAGAGTCCTGCGAGCGCAGGGCTGAGCGTGAGTGAATTAACTGCTGACAGAATGGTTGAAATCGCAATCGTGAGCGCAAACTGTCGATAGAACTCACCCTGCAAGCCGCTTAGAAAAGCGGTCGGAATGAAAACGGCGGCGAGCACCGAGGTGATCGCGATAATAGGACCGGTGACTTCGTCCATGGCAAGCCGCGCGGCTTGCATGGGTTCCTCACCATTTTCGATGTGACGTTCGACATTCTCGACCACTACGATCGCGTCATCGACGACGATCCCGATTGAAAGCACCAGGCCAAACAACGACAACGTGTTCAGTGAGAAACCCATCAGATGCATGACGGCAAAGGTGCCGATCAGCGACACCGGCACCGCTATAAGGGGTATGAGCGAAGCACGCCAGTTGCGCAGGAACAGCACCACCACGATAACGACAAGAAGAATCGCCTCCAACAAGGTGGTTACCACCGACTCCAGCGAGGCACGGACAAAGACCGTCGGGTCATACGCGATGCGCGAGCTGAGTCCTTCAGGAAAGTTGCCTTCAAGCCGCTGCATGGTTGTACGCACCGCCTGCGCAACGTCGAGTGCGTTGGCGCCCGGACTCTGGATGATTTGCAGCGCGACGGCAGGTTCACCGTCAAGCAGGCTGCGCAATGCGTAGGTATCGGCACCCATCTCGATGCGGGCAACATCGCGCAAGCGCGTCACCTGGCCATCGCCGCCCGTACGAATGATGATGTCGCCGAACTGCTCCTCATCGGTTAACCGCCCGAGCGTGTTCACTGTCACTTGGAACGCGGCACTGGAATTGGGAGCCTGACCGACGGAACCAGCTGCCACCTGTACGTTCTGCTCGCGCACAGCGGCAATCACATCGCCCGCTGTCAGCCCTCGTGCGGCGATCAGGCTCGGATCGAGCCAGAGCCGCATACTATATTCACCAGCTCCCCAAACCAGAACGTCGCTGATTCCCGGGATACGGGACAGATCGTCGCGCACCTGGAGGTAAGCGTAGTTCGAAATATAGAGAGGGTCGTAGCGTTTGTCTGGCGATAACAGGTGAACCACCATCAGGATGTCCGGCGAGGTCTTCTGCGTAATGACGCCTTGGCGCTGCACCTCCTCCGGCAAACGCGGCAGAGCGCGCGAGACGCGGTTTTGTACCTGGATCTGTGCCATATCGGCATTCGTCCCTTGCGCAAACGTGACGGTCAGGATCATTCGGCCGTCAGTGGCTGATTGTGACGACATGTATAGCATGCCCTCGACCCCGGTGATCGCCTGCTCGAGTGGCGCGGCTACCGTTTCAGCAATCACCTTGGGATTGGCACCCGGGTAGGAAGCGGTCACCTGAACCGTCGGCGGCGTCACGGTCGGATACTCGCTGAGCGGCAATTGGAAGAAAGCAACGATGCCAGCGAGCACCATCAAAACTGAAAGAACGATGGCAAAAATCGGGCGATCGATGAAGAAACGTGGGAATGTCATTGTACGGCTCCCGAGGTTTGTGACACCGCAATAGGTGTACCGTCAATCGCAGCGGACTGTGGCGTGACCTGCATGCCCGGGCCTACCAGCCCCTTGACGACAATGTGCTCGCCGGGCTGTAGACCTTGTTCGATCACGCGCAACCCCTCGACCACAGGACCCAGATCGACGGGCCGGTATTCCGTCTTGTCGTCTTTGCCGACAACGAGCACATAGTGGCTACCTTGATCGGTACCAATCGAATAATCGGAAACCAGAACCCTAGCTTGCGGCGCTCCGGTCTCTAGTTTGACCTTGGCAAAAAGACCGGGCGTCAAATGCCCATCGGGGTTGTTGACAACGGCGCGGATACGCACTGTTCCCGTCCCACGATCG
The DNA here is from genome assembly GCF_025653395.1 of Shewanella sp. SW24. Classification (NCBI taxonomy): domain Bacteria; kingdom Pseudomonadati; phylum Pseudomonadota; class Gammaproteobacteria; order Alteromonadales; family Shewanellaceae; genus Shewanella; species Shewanella sp. SW24. The sequence goes on along the minus strand of NZ_JAKKSH010000017.1, from coordinate 87,157 downwards.
CTGGTGTTGGAGAGGAAGTCGACACGGCCTGGCCTCGAATACGTCTTGTCGGTGAGCAGTGCCACCATGACCTTTTCCGCCTGTGCACCATGCGTGGTAGTGTGGTCTCGGCCTGCGGCGAGCGATCGCAAATAAGTGCGTTCGTCTACATCGAAATAGACGTGGATGGGATCGATAGAAACAATAGTCGTGAGTGGCGTCTCGCCGCTGAAGACGTAGTTGCCTTCTGTAACGAGGGCTTGGCCGACACGTCCACTGATCGGCGCCGTGACACGTGCGAAACTCAGATCCAATTGTGCGGCATCCACCGCTGCCTTTGCGGCGTCGACCTGTGCTTTGCTTGCATTCATAGAGGCGGTTGCGATGTCGAAGCGATCACGAGCAACGATCTTTTGGGCAAATAGCTGTTCGGCTCGTGCATATTCCGTTTGGGCAAGTATCGATGCCGCTTCAGCCTGGCGCAGGTGCGCCGTCGCGGCGTTCAGCGCGGCTTGGAACACCCGAGGATCAATGAGAAAGAGCTCGCTGCCCTTTTCGACGAAGCGTCCCTCGGGCAGGCTTACGTTCTGAATATAGCCAGCAACCCTCGGGCGCAGCTCAACCCGCTTGACCGCGGTCAGCGAACCTGTGAGTTCGACAAATGGCGTCACCGGACGAACGATCACTTCGGCCACCGGAACGCTTGGTGGCTTTGCGGGACTGACAGAGGGAATCGCCTCCTTGCATCCTGCGATAGCGAGTGCAACGCTTAGCGCCACAGTGGTTATGGTTATGCGTTTGACCTTCATCATTTTTTCCTTTCTCGATAGCAGTCGACAGTTAGTTTTGCTGAGCCGAGGTAGCTCCTACTGTATTTATCCGGCTTACTACGCTTAGAAGGTCAAGTGTTTTTTTTTGATTAGTAAGGGGGGCCTTGCGAGACGCAGCGAAGTCTAACTCTGATGACGAAAAAATCATGATCAGCGACGAAAATCGCTAAGTATTAAGGCATGCACATAGAAGAAAACTTCCTCGACAAAAAAGCCAGACATACGGCCTTGGCTGCTACGACCACTGCACTTACAAATGAGAGCGATTGGAAGTGTTATTACTGCTGGCAGCTTTAGCCTACTGGTTGCATTCATGTTAGGGCTGACAGCAGAAATGGCCTGATTGCAGTTCCAAGCAAACAGCATTAAACACTGGCGAGTTTTACCGTTCGACTACTTGGGTATGAGGAATGTAAGCTCGCAAACTTAGAGCTTAGAACTAAGCAGATACAGGCTGAAATAAGGAAATGATGTTCTGGCCTTAAGTGTCAGACTGAGCAGTAATCAAAATAAAGAAGAGCTGATACTATGATTAAATTCGTGGTGATTACTCAGGTGTTTGATCAGGGCTAGCGCATGAGTGCCATTGCCTTAATTGCATTAGATTTACTTCTGTCTGTGAGCGTTCAGTGTACTGTTCAACCCATATTAGACAATTTTCATTGAGAATTTTTGAACTCTACAGGTGACAGATCACCATTAGCAGAATGACGTCACTCCAAGTTCTAATATTTCATTTAAACAGTCACATCTAGCTTAAAAAACTCCCTTGTTGGTTGAGCAATGTTAAAAATCCAATAGTGTAAAGCTACCAAAGAAACGCTAAACGAAGGCATTATCCCAACACGCACCTACATCCCCCATACTGACTCGGATATCATAGCTCGATAGCAACCTACCGAATTACTTGCTGGTATACAGTTAGCATCGGTCACCCAGTCCTCTAGCCGGTTAGCGTAGGTTGTAGGCTTTAATTAATACCTTGGATATCAAACCCGTGGTAATGCGTCTGTCTATATGCTACCCAACAATCCGGCGTGAATATAAATCCATCACCACAGCCAAATACATCCAGCCTTCACCTGTCTTTAAATAGGCCATGTCACCTGCCCAAATCTAATTAGCGAATTTTGGGTTAAAGTTAATATTTAACAAGTTATTAGCCACAGCATCAGCGTGTTTTCGCTATGTCGTCACCTTGTAATCTCGTCGCTAGGTTGCTTTGAGTCGAAGGTGGTACATAATTTTACGAACGAGATAGCGACCAACCTAGTAGCCTTCTTTACGCAATTTCTTCACCATTTCACGATTTCCTATGCCGCCACGACTTTGCTTTAATAGTTGTCGAACAAGGCGATATTGCTTCAGTGTTTCAAGACTTATCACGCTTGCTGGGCGTTTATGTCCATAGTAATAGCCTGACTTACTCACACCATTACTCGGTATAACAGTGCTATAGGGAATAGGTTAGATTGCTGTTTGATGATGTGTAATCATTTGTTTTATCTACACAATAACTTCAGATCATTACGTTCAGACTCTGCTAAGGTGATACCTTGTTGCAGGGCTTGATATTTTTCCTTCCAGTTGTAAAGCAGACTAGTACTAACGCCTAGGGACATTGCCGCATCAACAACGCTATAACCTTGCTCTAGCACCATTTAGACAGCTTCAACCTGCAGATAACTCTTATGTGATTTATTCAGACTCATATAAATAGACCTATTAATTTATTGACCATACTGTCTCAAAATTAAGTGCTGAAATAAAATTAGACCGGAGCAGGTGCAGTGGTATACAGAGTCTGACCATTATATTGGCGGTGATATTACATTTTTGGAAACAAATTCAATTACTCTGTCCTTAAATTATTTCCATTTATAACTCGTTTTGGTCGGATAAACAGCACCTCTGTTACTTAGGTGCTGCTCTCCTAAGAACCGTACATGCAACTTTCACTGCACACAGCTCAAGCCTCCACTAAGGTGCACTGTCAATTGGCGGTATTTTGCGACTTGCTGCTTCTATCTACACTGCAACAGTGTTGACTCAGGTTTGGCCGGATATCCAATTTCCTCCAGAGCGTCGAGTATTTCGTCTTGCGATTGGCTGCTTTGTACATTGATACTACGGCTGGTGAGATCTGCTGTTACGACTGCATCGGCGTCCAGTTCCTTTATTGCACGGTTGATCAAGCCAAAGCAGTGGTTGCAGGTCATATCGGTAATTTTTAACGTTAACATCGTAAATCTCCTTTACTAAGTGGGCAGCTAAAATTCTGCACCTTGCTACAGGGAGAAGGTCAAGGCTTATTTTCTGTGATGTTACCCAGTACCAGTTGTGCCAAAATGGCATAATGTGAGCATGGGTCGCCAGTGCTGCAATCTGATAGCTACTCAGTACTTGCTGGAGAAAGGCGTCACACTGGTGACAAACGTGCGTAAGAATATGAAAGCAAAAGCGATGTCGTTGTGGGATAGAGCGATGCTGTCGAGACGTTTCATCATAGAAACCATCAAAAAAATATATCCCAAGTAGAGCACTCCAGACACCGCAGCGTGCATGGATTTATGCTCAATATGATAGCGGGACTCATCGCCTATCAATTAAAAGACAATAAGCCACAACTGAACCTCACTAACGGGGATTTTAATGCTATTGCAGTTATGGCTAGTTAAACCGATCTCAGGTTAAATAAGGTCGAGCCAACCCCCTGCCCCGAGCTGTAAAATCAACAATAACGTTTTTTACTACAGCAAACGGCAGCTTGCGAAACATAACATCAGATCGGTATATGGAACATCACCCACTTCAAGCAAGGTCAGTAGGCTGATTGACTCAATAACTAGACCATCCATAGTGCACCTCAATTCGTTATTTTTTAATATTATACGCATAGATGCGACAGCTTGTGTCGCAACTAAAAGGTATTTGTACAACGGACTCTTATATCATCGCTAGGCACTGAATTTGCGATAACTTGTGGTACAGAAAGTGGTTTAAGTGGCTTGTTGGATGACGTAATTAATTTATCGCTCATCTACTGGGAAGTGGTTAAATGCCTCCGTCAAATACGACAAGCTGATGATTGACATCGGGCGGATGAGTAAGAATAATACGCGGCAGGTTGCAGAGAAGCCTGTCCGCAAAAGATGATATCACTCTGATAAATTAACAGCGTTGCGAATCGATTTCATATCGAACCCACAGCAATCAAATAAGTTTGGCTTAGCGGAATGCCAATAAACTTAGGAGAATTGTTTGTGAAACATGCAACCGCTAACACTTTCAAACCCGCCGGTATCAATGTTGAACCTTCTGACATTGTACCCTTGGAGGCCACCGAAACGTCTTCCCACAGGAAATCTCAGTCAACTGAGTCCTTAGGTACGTTAGCTATCCCTACTTTGTATTTGCGCTTTGCATTACCCATGGCATTGGCCATGATGCTCAGCGGCAGCTACAACTTAGTCGACTCTTATTTTATTTTGAAATACATCGGTGCCGATGCATTGGCTGGGGTGACGATTGCCTTCCCGTTACAAATGATGATTTTTGCTTTGGCCTGCATGATAGGAAATGGTACTGCGACCTTAGTAAGCCGATTTTTAGGGGCAAACGAGTTTGATAAGGCGAGTCAAATCGCGAACACTGGTTTTGCGTTAGCCCTAGCTTGCGGCCTGATAGTGACTATCTTGTCACTCGCCCAGCTTGATCATTTATTGGCGTTTATTGGGGTAAGCTCAACACTTGCCTTAGCTGCTACAGAGTATCTACAACCCATTCTCTGTTTTAGTCTATTCACTTTTTTGTTATCCCTTAGCGGCGATTTACTCAGAGCACAAGGCAAAGTCGTGATGATGCTGCTGGTTATCTTGTTGTCGGCAGTCATGAACATTCTGTTCGATACACTCTTTATTGCCGTATTGGAGATGGGCGTAAGTGGTGCGGCGTGGGCAACGGTGGCGGGCCAGTGTGTGAGTCTATTTATCGCTGTTGTCTATTTTGTCCCAAATAACCGCTTTGCTAGTAAACAGGTGCTTCATAAGCAAGCTACCCAGCCTATTTATTTTAGAATGGAGCAGATAAAGCTCAACCTCACTGAGATAAAAGCGATTCTTGGCTTGGGTAGCCCAATATTATTATCATATCTTGGGATTGCCTGTGTGATCTCATCGGTAAATCATATTTTAGTCAGTCATTTAGCCAATGTAGCGCCCAATACGCCAGCCGCGAATGAGGTCGCGTACATGATCAGCGCTTATGGTTTGATCGGACGCTTTAATATCTTTATCGCCCTGCCGCTCATGGCACTTACCAGCGCAGCGCAAACGATCAGTGCGTATAACTATGGGGCGATGGCATCTTCTCGGGTGTTAGCGTGTGCTAAATGGGGAATCGTCTTGACCTGCTGTTATCTGAGTGTAGTGACAATTATATTTATGGAGTTTCCTACCTCGGTTTTTGGTATTTTCACCGATGATCCCTCACTCATTGACGCTTGTATTAAGATTTCGAGTGTGACGTTTATCGCTTTACCTTTGGCGGGGATCACAGGTATTGCGATTGCTGTGTATCAAGGCACAAATCGCCCTAAGCTTGCATTGCTATTATCTGGGATAAAAATCTATGGTTTGTTACTGCCCCTGCTGGTTCTGTTACCTCAACTATCCTTTACAGATATTTCATTTATCACAGGTGCATTAAACATTAATATCATGCCAAACGCTTTGATTGAGTTATGGATGGCCTTTCCAATCGCGGACATTTTAGCTTGTCTCTTGAGTTTATTGATCATCAATATTTGGCCTTTCATTCACGTGCCGCGAGCAAATCGAGTCAGTCATGGAGGTAATGCAAAATGAAGTTAGCCAAGATGAAAGACTCAAGCGCCATCGCATTAAATGAAACCAAAGTTCGCGCTAAAAAACTGCTCAAAGCATGTCAGCAGGATGAGCCGTTAGCCAAGCAAAGAGTCGCGACCTTAATGGCGAAATTGGGCATATCACATTCAGATCTTCAGCTTAAGCATTGCCAACAAGTGATTACACGTGAGCTAGGTTTTATCGATTTTCATCATTGCCAGCGAGTCCTGTCGGGTCAAGCCACACTCGGGGATGATTGGGGAGGCTTATTCCACACTAAGCAATGCGACACATTACTCAATCATTGGTTTACTGGCTATTTAGCCGCGCGTGATTTTAATGCGCAAGCTGAAGACACATTGCTATTCCCCTACAAGAAGCAGTTTTGTGTGGTGGAGCGGCGAGATTACTGCAATGCGCTGAATTTGCCGATAATTTTTCAACCAGTGGATAATGCTGGCGAACCGACTATCCTGCGAGATCTGGTGAGCAGCTATGCTAATGCAGATTGGCATTCCTTTGCTCTTGCCATGATCCAACACAAACTCCCCAAAGTGTAATGATGGCTGAGATTGTCAGGCATCATGTTGAATGAGGAAATCTAGAGTTTAATAATACAAGCAAAGTCATCATTGCTGATGGCTTTGCTTGTGAAATATGGCTGAAACACTGCGTTTCGGATCAGAAACGCAAGGCTAAAATAGCTAAAATGCAAAAAGCCGCTAATTGCTTAGCGGCTTTTTGACTAAATATGGCGGAGGAGCAGGGATTTGAACCCTGGGTGGGCTATAAACCCACGCCGGTTTTCAAGACCGGTGCATTAAACCACTCTGCCACCCCTCCGAACGAGGCGCATAATATAAGTAAGTCTGTTGACTGTAAAGCACTAACTCTCAATTATGCGTCAATTGTTGCTATTACACTCAATCCGCTGGATTTTGCTTCACATCGGACATTATGCCTACCCGTGCGGGGTCTGGCTTAGTGAAATGTTTGGCAAAGTCGCCCCACTCTTGTTGACTCTTAAGTATATAGCCGACCACAACTAAAATAGCGCAACATAGGATACCCCAACCAATCGCCACTTCACCAAGACTTGCCCACATAGCGACTAAGCTTGATGCACCAAAGGCAATGCTGATCTGTAAGAAGTTCTGTAATCCTGCGGCCTTAGCGGCATTCTGACTAAACTGCTGTAGCGCGCTGTTCACGACTATTGGGTAAATAGCGCCATTAGCTGCGGCCAAAATCGAGAACGAAATAAGCAGTGGGAAAATCGTGCTCGCGGGATAAATCAGCGTGAACATGATGATCGAAATAACGCAGGCTGCGAAAACCGACAACAAGATATTGAGTGTTTGATGCCCGCCAATGCGTTTTATCAGTAACTTACTCGCATAACCACCGACAATAAACATGATGGTTTGCGGGATAAAACTTAACCCAATTTCAGTCGCTTGATAACCGTGCATTTCCATCACAATCGGCCACACAGTTAAATAGGCAAAGAAAGCACCGGAACAGGCACCGAAGATCACGACGTTGCCTAAATAGCGGGTGTTTTTCAAAATTTGCCCATAAGATACTGCAGCATGTTCACTGTGTTTATGTTGACTCTTGCCTGGAACAAAGTACAAGGTCATCAATACCAGCAGAAATGCGATAACACACAAGGAGATAAAGATTGCACGCCAGCCTAATTCGTTCAGAATATAAGCGCCAAGGATCGGTGCTAATGCAGGCGATAATGCGACCAATGGCATAATGTTGCTGAAAATACCTTGGGCTTTATCGGCATCATATTGTTCAACCACAATAGCTTGCCAAATAACCCCTGCACTACAGGCGCCAATGGCTTGGAAGAAGCGCGCGGTATTGAGCATTAATATAGAATCACTGTTGGCAATAAACACGCTAGCAATGGCAAATAAAACAAGGCCAAAGATCAGTGCCCAACGTTTGCCGATTTTATTGACTAACGGGCCGTAAAGCAGCTGACCTAAGGCAAGACCCGCAAGGAAACAGGTCAGTGACATTGCCACCTGCGATGGTGTGCTGTCAAATGAGCCTTCAATTGCTTTGAAAGCAGGCAAATACATGTCAGTGGCAATAAAGCCAAGCATGCTCAACATGGCTAAATAGAATAGAAACATAAAGAACTTTATGTTTACAAAGGTGTTACTAGACGTTTTCATAAAATAATCGGGTCAGATTGACTAAAGTGTGCAGTCTAAAGACTTGTTAAATTTATTGGAAACGTTTATTTTTGACTTGTGCTATCAATTATTTTCATTGGAATGGACGTCAGTTATGCTCTCAGAACAAGCGCTAGAACTCATTGATATTGTGGCTCGTGTAGGTAGTTTCACCGCGGCGGCGAATCGGCTACATAAAGTGCCCTCTGCCGTGAGCTACGCGGTCAAGCAAATAGAAGAAGAACTCGGCGTCATTCTTTTTGAACGGCATCATCGCAGTGTAACCTTAACACCAGCGGGTGAACATTTTGTGAAGCAAGCCAGAACCTTGCTCACGCAGATGGACGAGATGAAACGTGGCACTCAGCGCGTGGCAAATGGTTGGCAACCCACCTTGTCCATAGCCCTTGATAATATCGTCCGTGCCGACAGGATCAGCGTATTAATTGCTGACTTTTATCGACACTTCCATGATATTGAATTAATTATTCGCATTGAGGTCTTTAACGGGGTTTGGGAAGCGCTCGCCACGGGTCGCAGTGATATTGCTATTGGTGCGACAACCGCAATTCCAGTCGGTGGTGTTTACCAATATAAAGACATGGGGGATATTGAGTGGGCGTTTCTTGTTAGTAAAAATCATCCCTTGGCCAGTATTGACCGCCCATTAAGTGACGATGAGCTGCGCCCTTTTCCCTCGATTTGTTTAGAAGATACCTCTCGGGAAATTCCAAAACGTATGACTTGGTTGCTAGAGAATCAACGCAGGTTAGTCGTACCTGATTGGATCCGTGCCATTAACTGTTTCCGCGAAGGTTTAGGCGTCGGTTATATGCCAGTGCATTTAGCGAGCGTGTTTATTAAGGCGGGTGCGCTTGTTGAAAAACAACTGGAAAATCCAAAGCAGACAAGCCCTTGTTGCTTGGCGTGGAATGCTGACAAGATGTCGCCTGCACTCGCTTGGGTGCTGGAATATCTTGGCGATACTGAAAAATTGCACAAAGAGTGGCTGGCTTAAGCTTGGTTTAAACTCAATATGCTGATCTAGTCATTGAAATCAGCATTGAGTGTGATTGTGTACCGTCTGCTTATGTACAGACTAAATTTTTACCTTCATAGTGGATGAAGACGCAGATACAAGAATCTTATTTTTTTTGCTTTGCAGTTAAAGTTGAAATAAATAATTGAGTAAAATTTTGAAGATTAACAATTTGTTATTCATGGTTCTATGACTTTCACCCGTATCTCATGTACGGTATCATTGCACCAGTTAAGTTCATTTTAGGATTTTACGGGAACTTAGTGTGCTGTAAAAAATCAAAATGATCAGTTTGGAAATGTGTCAACGGAGATCAACATGACCCAAGAAACCTTATATTCGACGAGTGCGTCAACACTGGAAGTGAACAAACTTCTTAAAAACACTTATATGCTGTTATCGATGACATTGGCCTTCTCTGCCCTGTGTGCGGGTTTAGCAATGGCATTAAATATCAGTCCGTTAGTCTCCATTGGTTTATCGATTGGTGGCCTAGTACTGTTGTTTGTCACTTTACGTAAAGCCGAGTCTGCAGCGGGTATCTTCTGGGTGTTTGCCTTTACAGGTATGGAAGGTGCCTCACTGGGCTACATGCTCAATCACTACGCGGGTATGGCAAACGGTCCACAGCTGATCATGCAAGCACTGGGGTTAACGTCAGTGATTTTTGTTGCGTTATCAGCCTATGCCGTGACCACTAAGAAAGATTTCTCTTTCCTACGTGGATTCTTGTTCGCCGGCTTGATTGTGGTGATCGCCGCCGCTGTGATTAATATTTTTATGGGTAACAGTGTTGCCTTTATGGCAATTAACGCAGGCTTGGCGTTACTGATGACAGGTTTTATCCTGTTTGATACTAGCCGTATCGTCAATGGCGGCGAAACTAACTACATTCGCGCGACTATCTCATTATACCTAGACTTCTTAAACCTCTTCATCGCGCTGTTGCACCTGATGGGCATAGGCAATGATGACTAATCCTAGTTAGCGATTTTTAGCTTAACTTGCGTTAGAATGGCCCTACTTTTAGGGCCATTTTTATTTTAAATGAGCAAATTTATTATCCAAGTGAACGGGCCCGCTTATGGCACGTCGGCGAGTGTTAACGCCTTACGCTTCTCCCAAGCTGTACTTTTAGCTGGGCATCAGATTATCTGTGTGTTTTTTTATCAAGATGGCGTTTATAACTCCACAGATTTAAGCTTACCCGCCTCCGATGAAAATGATGTGATCAGTGACTGGAAACAGCTGGCGCAATCCCATCAGGTCCCGTTAGTCAATTGCGTTTCTGCAGCGCTACGTCGTGGCATTGTGAGTCAGCAAGATGCCTGCGAGAATGGCCTAAGCCACTGGAATGTGGGCGAGTCATTTATCATGGGCGGTTTAGGTGAGCTAATCACAGGTATTGAATCGGCCGATCGTTTGATCAGTTTTTAACTCTCAGGGCTACTATGAAAAAATTGTGTATTCTATTTCGCTGCTCGCCACATGGTACTGTTCGTGGCCGCGAAGGTTTAGATCTTGCCCTGCTTAGCGCTAGCTTCGAACAAGAAGTGAGTTTAGTGTTTGTGGATGAAGGTGTGTTGCATTTGATTAAAGATCAACAGCCTGAGCTTATCGGTGCTAAAGATTACATCTCCACCTTTAAAGCACTGCCGCTGTATGATATTGGCTCTGTGTTTGTCTGTAAGCAATCTTTAGCCGATTACGGCTTAAGCCATGGCTTACTGTCGATCCCAGTGACAGTGGTCAACGATGAAGCCATCGCAGCCCATTTAAACCAAGTGGATGAGGTCTTAGTATTCTAATGATTTTACATCATATTCAAACATCTCCCAGTCGAGATAGCGCGCTAAAACTTTGTTTACGTTACGCCTGTAAGGAAGATGCGATTTTATTATCGAGCGATGGCGTTAACGCGTTACTGCTGCGCCAGTGGGCAATGGCATTATCGCCCTTCAAGTTGATGGTCTTAAAAGACGATGTTATCGCACGTGGCCTATCCGAACGTTTAAAGAACGTGATGCTTATCGATTACAATGAGTTTGTGGCTCAATCATTACTCCATGACAAGGTGATAACGTGGTAAATCCATTGCAATTTAATGGCGCAGAAATCGCCCGTGACCATCAAGGTTATTTAAAAAATCTTAACGATTGGCAACCCGATATGGCCCTGTTGTTAGCGGCAGAAGAGCAAATTGTACTTACGCCAGCCCATTGGGAAGTGATTAACTTTGTTCGAGATTTCTATCTCGAATATAAAACTAGCCCTGCTATCCGTGTATTAGTTAAAGCCATTGGCCAAGCCTTAGGACTAGACAAAGGCAATTCTAAATACTTATATACCCTATTCCCGATTGGACCTGCGAAACAAGCAACGAAAATCGCTGGCCTGCCCAAACCAGCTAAGTGTATTTAATGGCAAAGGGTTAAGTCATCACGTAAACATGATACAAACAAAAAGGCATGTTTCCTTGGGAAACATGCCTTTCTTTTTACTTGAACAAAGTTGATAGGGTTATTTGACGTTTTCTAACACAACCCAGATGGCTTTGCCTACGGTGGCAAGCATTACAGCAAAAAATACTGCAATCACAGCGGTATAGGAAAGCCAACGGAGATAGCGCTGGCCTTTATCCATAGTATTATTTTGTGTTCCATTAGCCTATTTGAGTCAAACCGCCCATGTAAGGACGCAGAACTTCAGGGACTGTGATACTGCCATCAGCATTTTGATAGTTTTCTAAAATAGCCACTAAAGTACGACCTACAGCTAAACCTGAGCCGTTTAACGTATGCAATAGCGCAGGCTTATTATCTGCTTTCACGCGGTAACGTGCTTGCATACGACGGGCTTGGAAATCCTTCATGTTTGAGCAAGAAGAAATCTCACGATAGGTATTTTGTGCTGGTAACCAGACTTCGATATCGTAGGTTTTGCTTGAGCCAAAGCCCATATCGCCAGTACATAAAATCACTGTTCGATACGGTAAACCTAAACGCTGCAATACAGTTTCAGCATGACCTGTCAGCGCTTCAAGTGCCGCCATTGAATCTTCAGGCTTAACAATTTGCACCATTTCAACTTTATCGAATTGGTGCTGACGGATCAGACCACGGGTATCTTTGCCGTATGAGCCCGCTTCGCTGCGGAAACATGCAGTATGCGCTGTTAACTTTATTGGCAGCTCGTCTTCATCAACAATGCTATCGCGAACTAAGTTCGTTAATGGCACTTCTGCAGTTGGGATAAGGCTCAAACCTTGGCCTTCTTCAGTTGCAGGTTTAGTGTGGAATAAATCTTCACCAAACTTAGGTAGCTGGCCTGTGCCGAGTAAGCTTGCCTCGTTAACCAGTAATGGCACATAGGCTTCGGTATAACCGTGCTCTATGGTATGTAAGTCCAACATGAACTGACCAATGGCGCGGTTTAAGCGGGCGACTTGGCCTTTCATTACGATAAAACGTGAGCCAGTAATTTTAACGGCATTTTTAAAATCTAAGCCGTTTAGGCCTTCGCCTAAATCGATATGATCTTTAATCGGGAAATCAAAAGTGCGTGGCGTACCCCAACGTCTCACTTCAACGTTCTCTGTTTCATCGGCACCCATTGGTACTGATTCATCAGGCAGGTTAGGCATAGACATGGCAATGGCATTGACTTCTTCAAGTACGGCGGCCAGTTCAATCTTTTTGGCATCCAACTGTGAACCTAAATCGCCCACTTGCGCCATGATCGCGTCAACATCTTCACCACGGGCTTTAGCTTGGCCAATAGATTTGGAGATGGCATTACGCGACGCTTGTAATTCTTCGGTAGCCACTTGCAGTGACTTACGCTTTTCTTCTAATTGAATGAGATGAGCTATGTCTAAAATAAAGCCACGGGTAGCCAGTCGCTCAGCGGTAACTTCTAATTCGTTGCGCAAAAATTTAGGATCTAACATGTGATATATTCTTAATAGTTAAATGCGAGAAAAAACCAGTTGTTGACCTAAGTACACCATGAATAAACATAGACTTAGATTCAACACCACATTCAAAATCGCCTTCAGCCAATCCCCTTCTTGCATCAGCAACAAGGTTTCATTAGAGAAAGTCGAAAACGTTGTCAAAGCACCTAATAGACCGATACCTATAAGCGCTTTGAGTTCAGGGCTGATATGACTCATTTGCCCCAGAGCGTAAATTACGCCCATAAAAAATGAACCTATAACATTAACCAACAGTGTACCAAAAGGAAAACTGCTGCCAAATACTTGGATCATGAATATTGAAATAAGATAGCGTAAAACTGCTCCAATTGACCCGCCGAAAGCCACTAATAAGATGTTAGTCATATCTTTTGTTCTCACTGGCTTGATCTAACTGGGCTAATTGCGCCAATTTATCTTTGATCCGCTTCTCAAACCCTCGCTCAGTCGGAAAATAAAACTGTGCTGTTTGCAGGGATTCGGGGAAATAATTTTCACCACTGGCATAGGCATTGGCTTCATCGTGGGCATATCGATACCCTGCACCCATGCCGATGTCTTTCATTAATTGAGTCGGTGCATTGCGTAAATGGTGCGGTACTTCGACTTGCCCTGTTTCGCGAGCTAACTCACGCGCAGCCTTAAATGCGGTATACACAGCGTTGCTCTTAGGCGCGCTGGCAAGGTAAACAATGGCTTGTGCTATTGCTCGCTCACCTTCTGCGGGGCCAACACGGTGAAAACAATCCCAGGCATTCAGTGCGATTGTCATCGCCGCAGGATCGGCATTGCCCACATCTTCAGAGGCAATCGCCAGTAAGCGCCTTGCCACGTAAAGCGGATCGCCACCGCCTTCTAATATTCGACAAAACCAATACAACGCCGCATCGGGTGCTGAGCCGCGAATGGATTTATGCACTGCTGAAATAAGATCGTAAAACTGATCGCCGTTCTTATCAAAACCAGCAACTTGGTGCCCCGCCACTTGAATTAACATTTCAGTGGTAAAGGTGCCACCGTCGATGAGCATATCACTCATCAACTCAATAAGATTTAACGCTTTACGGGCATCACCATCACAAAGTTGTGCCAATGTTGTGAGCACATCGGTTGGCATTACAAATCGTCGTAGGCCTAAACCGCGCTCGTTATCGTTTAAGGCTTGAGTCACTATATGGGCGATTTCATCATGGCTTAAGCGCTTGATAAGATAGACCCTTGCCCGCGAGAGTAAGGCATTATTGATTTCAAAAGACGGATTTTCTGTGGTCGCGCCGATAAAGATCACTGTGCCATCTTCAATAAATGGCAGAAAAGCATCCTGTTGACTCTTATTGAATCGGTGGACTTCATCGACAAACAATAAGGTACGTTGGCCACGGGATTCTGCAACGGCTTTTGCTTGCTCAATCGCGGCGCGAATGTCCTTAACGCCAGAGGTGACCGCGGAAATGCGTTCAACGTGAGCATTTGAATAATGTGCGATTAATTCGGCTAAGGTTGTTTTACCTGTGCCCGGCGGTCCCCACAACATCATGGAATGGGCGCGCCCTGCTTCCAATGCTTTGCGTAGTGGTTGGCCCTCACCCAGTAAATGGGCTTGACCTATGTACTCGCCAATCGTTCTTGGCCGCATGCGCGCGGCCAAGGGACGAAAATCGGGCGCAAAATTAAACGATAAACTGCTCACGCGATAGCCTAATGCGCTGCTTTTCGACGTTGATCATCAACATCGACGCTGTCTGGGATCACAAAGGTGAACAAGGCTTTGTCTTTATTTGTGATGGCTTGCTGATTGCTTAAATCAAACAGGCTTAAATTACCTTTATCATCGGCAACATTAAAGTTGACTAACTGGGCATTTTTGAAACACACATTGACGGACAATATGCCCGAATCAATCGCCTTAGGTTTGATCTCATAGCAATCTTGTTTCTTGGACACTGAATACTGTGACCAAGTCGCATCGTCGCGGTGGACGAGCAATGCGATGGGAGATGCATTGATTGCTTCAGCAAAATCCATGATGACCACCTCCTCGGCGAAAGGATTGTAGATCCACAAATCTTTACCATCAGCGACAATCTGCGATTCATCGGGCTGGGTTAAATACCAATAAAATTGATTCGGATACGCTAAGGCAAAAATGCCAGACCCTGTTTGAATAACCTTTTTATTGACATCTGTTACGGTTTGTTTGAAATCGGCTTTTAGTGACGCGGTACCAATCAATTTTTCCCTGAGCTGCTGCGCATCATCGGCAAACACAGCCGCGCTAAATAGCAAAGGTGAAGCTAACAACACAGCGCATAATCGTTTTTTCATTTTATTCCTTACCCTGTAAACCCTTGGGTGTATCAAAGCTACGCCTTAGCGCGGCTTAATAATGTTTTGGTGCTGGCGGCGCTAAGACTTCACGGTTACCGTTGTGGCCTTGAGCAGAAACAATACCTTGTGCTTCCATCTGTTCAATAATGCGGGCTGCACGGTTATAACCAATCTTAAATTTACGCTGTACGCTTGAAATCGAGCCGCGACGAGTTTCAGTCACAAAGGCGACTGCTTCATCATATAACGGATCGTATTCTTCGTCTGATTCAGCGGTTTCACCAGGCAATAATACTTGTTCACCATCACTGGCACCGTTGAGGATTTCTTCGATATATTGCGGTTTGCCACGGGCGCACCAATCGGCAACGACACGGTGAACTTCATGATCATCAACGAACGCACCATGAACACGATTCGGTACCGCAGTACCCGGTGGCAAAAATAACATGTCACCCATACCAAGCAAGGTTTCGGCACCCTGTTGATCTAAAATGGTGCGCGAATCGATACGCGATGACACTTGGAACGCCATACGTGTGGGAATGTTGGCCTTAATCAAACCTGTGATCACATCCACTGAAGGTCTTTGGGTTGCAAGAATTAAATGTATGCCTGCGGCCCGCGCTTTTTGGGCAATACGGGCAATCAACTCTTCAACTTTTTTACCAACAATCATCATCATGTCAGCAAATTCATCGACAACGACAACAATCGATGGCAGCTTATCTAACGCAGGCGCTTCTGGCTCCATGCTGTCAGAAGACTTCCACATAGGATCTAAAATCACTTCGCCATTGGCCTTCGCCTCGGCAATTTTAGCGTTATAGCCCTTGATGTTACGTACGCCCATCATAGACATCAGCTTGTAGCGACGTTCCATCTCGCCGACACACCAACGCAGCGCATTGGCAGCTTCTTTCATGTCGGTAACTACCTCACATAGCAAATGCGGAATACCTTCATAGACAGACAATTCCAACATTTTGGGGTCGATCATGATAAAGCGTACATCTTCTGGGCCAGACTTATACAGTAAGCTGGTGATCATCACGTTTACACCCACAGACTTACCAGAGCCTGTAGTACCGGCTACCAATAAATGTGGCATTTTACCAAGATCAACAACAACAGGGTCACCAGCAATATCTTGGCCTAACACCATAGTTAAGTTGGATTTACTCTCAGTAAAGGCGGCACAATCTAACACATCGCGCATAAACACGGTTTCGCGAAATTTATTGGGCAATTCGAGTCCGACATAAGCCTTACCCGGAATAACTTCAACCACGCGCACACTTTCAGCCAGTAATGAACGAGCTAAATCCTTTGATAGATTAGAGATTTTTGACGCTTTAACGCCCGGCGCTAATTCTAATTCAAAGCGTGTGATCACAGGACCTGGATACACACCCACTACATTGGCGATGATGTTGAAATCGGCCAATTTAAGCTCAACAAGGCGAGCGACTTGATCCAATTCCTCTGGGCTGATCGGATTCTTCTTACGGTCAGGTATGTCGAGCAAGTTAATACTCGGCAGAGGATCCATCGGTTTTTTCGGTGCGGGTTTGTCTTCTTGTCCTGGCAATACCACAATGCCATCGACAATTTTAGCTTTTTGATCTTGCTTATTACGCTGCGCTTGATTCACTGCACCTGTTGACACTTTAGTATCAAAATCAATGACGTCATCATCGCTAAAACCGAGACTTTCATCGTCTTCATCTTCTGTAAATGCTTGACTGCTAAACACTGGCTCATTGTCATCATGATCGAATGAATGCGAATTAAAATCGGCACTGTCTTGCTCATCGGCATTTGAATGCTGAGGTTCAGCTAACCAAGGTGGCACTTCAAAATTGCCATGGGCGGCCAAATCATCATTATCGATTTGTGGCTCAACCCGTTGTGCACTCTTACTTTTACTGCCATTCAAGCTTAGAATTTTTGCAAGCGCCGATAGTTTGTTTTTTGGCGACGAATTATTCTCAGTTTCAGTAATAATACCTTCTGGTTCAATGACCATATCATCAGTGGCAGCATATAGCGTTGGGGTTATCTCAGCTCTACGACCAATATGACGCTCACGCACCTTAGGCTTTTCAACTATGGGGGGCTTTTCTAGCACATATTGGGATTCACGGCGCTGTTTAAACTTATCCACCACGGACATAAAACCACGGGTATCCTCGGTTTCATGCTCACGCTTCATCGCTTGCGGCAATAATTTTAACTTTTTATAAATCCAAATAGAGACTAAGCCGATTTTCTCGACCACAGTCAGCCAGCTAATCCCAGTCAACAGCGTAAAGCCTGAGCCCAAGAAACACAGCAGTAATAAGGTAGTGCCGAGTTTATTAAAATACGGCAACATGGCTTGACCGATCACATCACCCGCCACTCCGCCTGCCGAAAACTCGTAGATGTTGTTGGCATTCATGCTAGCCAAAGCAGAAAATCCCAGAATGATCAGTAAAAATCCAATCAATCTCAGGGCCACTGAAAAGTAATCAATTTCTAGTAAATGATGGGCACGTTTGAACAATAACCAACCCGTCGATGCGACAATGATTGGCATGATATAAGCCGTAACGCCGAAGAAATATAACAGAATATCGGCAATCCAAGCCCCTACTGCTCCGGTCCAGTTTTTAATATCGCCTTGAAAATGCGACTGACTCCAACCAGGATCAGACGGACTAAAACTCGTCAATGCGAGCAAAATATAAGTGGCGAGAACACAACAAATGATGAGTCCGCCTTCCAGCAGACGTTGCAGGCCAGTGAGCGTGCGTACACTATTTCCTTGAGACAAACGACGTAATCCATAAAAGTGAAAACAGGTGGGCTAACGATACCAGAATCCCACTAAATGTGGAGCACATTAGCCTGTTTTTCTATACAGAATTGGTCATGATTGGCAAAATTTGGTCTATTGAGGTGTTTTAGTGTGCTTTTGGGGAGGAATGAGTTATTACACAAACACTTCCGTTAACAAATTTGTTTAAAAATGCCACAAAAAGAAGCCCCTAAGTTAGCAAACTTAAGGGCAATACAAGGCTAATAGCAATAGGCGTTAAATGAGATGGATATATCGACGTTACTGATAAATAAGGGGCCTAAGCCCCTTATTGTAAAACCAAACAATCAGGGTAATTAGATATCTGAGAGTAGATGATTTATCGCTACACGACTGGTGTGCTTAACTTCTTCCATCACAACATAAGTACGCGTGTCGGAAACAGAAGGTAATTTCAATAAAGTTTCACCTAACAAGCGACGATAAGCCGACATATCTGAAACACGAGTTTTCAGTAAGTAGTCAAAATCGCCTGAAACCAGATGACATTCTTGAATATCATCGAGTAGTTGCACTGCACGGTTAAACTTATCAAACACTTCGGGAGTATCACGGCTTAATGTGATTTCCACGAATACCAGTAGGGATGCACCCAAGAAATGAGGATTCACCAATGCGGTATAGCCATTGATGTAACCTTGCTTTTCGAGACGTTTTACTCTTTCTAAACAAGGAGTTGGACTTAGTCCGACTCTTTTTGACAATTCCACATTTGAAATGCGGCCATCAAGTTGTAGTTCATTAAGAATGTTGCGATCGATGCGATCCAAGTCTTTTACAGGACTCTTTTTATTATATGCCATTTATTTAACCTTGCTTTATCACTAAAACAACATTTTATTCTACGTATGCCGAAAGTTCAGCAGCATAAACTGCGTCGCCGATACTATACTAGATATCCCTGAATTAATCACGTTCAGGTCACGATAAAATAACAATTATGCCCATTAAAAGTGGGATTTCAGGCAATTGAGGCTCAAAGATGATTATTGGTGTTCCCAAGGAAATTAAAAACCACGAATATCGTGTCGGTATGGTTCCTTCTAGTGTTCGCGAGTTGGCGATCAAAGGTCACGACGTTTTTGTTGAAACAAATGCAGGCATAGGTATTGGTTTTTCAGATCAAGATTATATTGATGCTGGCGCCACAATTTTAGCGACTGCTGCTGAAGTTTTTGCTGAAGCGCAGATGATTGTAAAAGTAAAAGAGCCTCAAGCAGTTGAACGCGCTATGTTGCGTCACGATCAGATTTTATTTACTTATCTGCATCTTGCTCCAGATTTACCGCAAACTGAAGATTTAATCAAAAGTGGTGCCGTATGTATCGCTTACGAAACTGTGACAGACGATCGTGGTGGCCTGCCTTTGCTTGCTCCTATGTCTGAAGTCGCTGGTCGTATGTCAATCCAAGCTGGCGCTATGGCGTTAGAGAAATCTTCTGGTGGCCGCGGTATGTTATTGGGCGGCGTACCGGGGGTTGAGCCTGCTAAAGTCGTCATTATCGGCGGCGGTATGGTTGGTACTAATGCAGCACAAGTGGCAGTTGGTATGGGTGCTGATGTTGTTGTGCTTGATCGCAGTATTGATGCTCTACGTCGTTTAAATGTGCAATTCGGTTCTGCTGTAAAAGCCATTTACTCAACTGCGGATGCAATTGAACGTCATGTTATTGAGGCCGATCTTGTGATCGGTGGTGTACTAATTCCAGGTGCTGCGGCGCCAAAATTGGTTACTCGTAGCATGATTTCACGTATGAAGCCTGGCAGCGCTATCGTTGACGTGGCGATTGATCAAGGCGGTTGTGTTGAAACTTCACATGCCACTACTCACCAAGATCCTACCTATATCGTTGATGATGTTGTGCATTACTGTGTTGCAAATATGCCTGGTGCGGTCGCTCGTACTTCAACATTTGCGCTTAATAATGCAACCTTACCGTACATTCTCAAGTTAGCAAATTTAGGCTATAAAGAAGCGCTGTTGCAAGACAAGCATTTTCTTAATGGCTTAAACGTCATGCACGGTAAAGTGGTGTGTAAGGAAGTGGCTCACGCCCTAAACTTAGCGTTCACATCTCCTGCGACACTATTAGTATAAGCTTTTAATTAACTTAACTTTTTATGTGGATTTGAGCTAGCTTTACTTAGTATGTAATTCAAATCGGTCTCGATACAATTGAGGCCGATTTTTTATTGGGTAGAAATAGGCTCCACTGCGATCGCAACATCATATTTATACAAGCTCATCCCGTGCTTCATTTCGTGGTTCAAACTTAAGCTATTTATTCACAGTAAAGTAAAACTGACACTCTCCATACTAAAACGGATGGACTCGATTAGTGCAATCTAAAAGAATCGCCCTCCAACACTTTACCCCCACAGGTAAATTCCCTACAATCCTTGCAATTTGCTAAAGGCACGGAGATAAAAATGAGCCAGGTCAGACATTGTAACTTATTGATTTTGGGTTCAGGCCCAGCAGGATATACCGCAGCAGTTTATGCTGCGCGTGCGAATTTAAAACCTGTGATGATCACAGGTATGCAGCAAGGCGGTCAATTAACCACGACGACTGAAGTTGAAAACTGGCCAGGTGACGCGGACGACTTAACGGGTCCAGCCTTGATGGAACGTATGCAGAAGCATGCTGAAAAGTTCGATACTGAAATCTTGTTCGATCATATCAACGAAGTGACCCTTACCGAGCGCCCTTTCCGTTTGAAAGGCGATAACGGCGAGTACACCTGTGATGCGCTGATCATCGCAACTGGCGCTTCTGCCCGTTACTTAGGGTTGGAGTCAGAAGAAGCTTTCAAAGGTCGCGGTGTATCAGCCTGTGCAACCTGTGATGGCTTCTTCTATCGCAATCAAAAAGTCGCAGTGATCGGTGGCGGCAATACCGCCGTTGAAGAAGCATTGTATTTAAGCAATATTGCTGCTGAAGTTCACCTCATCCATCGCCGTGACACCTTCCGTTCAGAAAAAATCTTGATCGACCGTCTGATGGACAAAGTCGCCAATGGCAACATAATCCTTCACTTAGATCAAACCATGGATGAAGTGGTTGGTGATGCCATGGGGGTGACAGGTCTGAAGATGAAGAGCACTAAAGATGGCTCGATCACTGACTTAGCCGTTGCTGGTGTGTTCGTCGCTATTGGTCACAGCCCTAATACCGGTATTTTTGAAGGCCAGTTGGAAATGAACCACGGTTATTTAAAAGTTCAGAGTGGCTTGCAAGGTAACGCCACGCAAACCAGTATCGAGGGTGTTTATGCCTGTGGTGATGTGATGGACCAACATTATCGTCAAGCCATTACTTCTGCCGGCACAGGCTGTATGGCCGCACTCGATGCAGAGCGTTATTTAGATGCTAAAAAGTAACTAGACTCGATTTTTCAACGAATAGCAGGCTAAGCCTGCTATTTTTTTAGGTCAAAATCGTTAAGCAATAGCAAAAATTTTTGCGGGCTTACCTGTCAGTACTGTTCACACGCGCACGTGTCTTTCCTTCACGATTCTTAATCTTGTACCAGTTAGATGGGCGCTTATAAGTGTTTAGGTAAATAACATCATTAGGTTAAGTCAAAAATGGCGCACAAAAAAAGGGACCAAAAGGTCCCTTCTCTACAGCAACAAACTAATTTCTTAGTTTAACGCTTCTTTTGCTTTTTCAACTAAAGTTGCAAATACAACTTTATCGAATACAGCGATGTCAGCCAAAATCTTACGATCGATTTCGATAGACGCCTTTTTCAGACCGTTGATGAAACGGCTGTAAGACAGACCATTTTGACGAGCAGCAGCATTAATACGTGCAATCCAAAGTTGACGGAATTGACGTTTTTTCTGACGACGGTCACGGTAAGCATATTGACCAGCTTTAGTTACTGCTTGAACAGCAACACGGTAAGTACGGCTACGAGCGCCATAATAACCTTTAGCTAGTTTTAAAACTTTCTTGTGACGAGCACGAGCGGTTACACCACGCTTAACTCTTGGCATTTTCTAATCTCCTAAATTAAGCGTAAGGTAATTGACGCGCGATTGCTGGAACGTCAGCTTTTGATACTAAACATTTGGCACGTAAGTGACGTTTACGTTTAGTGCTTTTTTTCGTCAAAATGTGACGTAAGTGTGCTTGCTTGCGCTTGAAACCATTAGCGGTTTTCTTAAAACGCTTCGCTACACCCTTGTCTGTTTTCATTTTAGGCATTTCTAAAACTCCGCATTGGGATGTTTAATAAAAAGCAAGGCGAGCAAAGGCCATAGACCTTTGCTACTTTAAGTTTTGCCCTACTTATTTCTTTTTAGGCGCTAGCACCATAATTGCTTGTCGGCCTTCCATTTTCGGGAAAGATTCAACAACCGCATACTCGTCCAAATCAGCCTTGATACGGTTCAATAGATCCATACCAAGGTTTTGGTGTGCCATTTCGCGACCTCGGAAACGAAGCGTAATCTTCGCTTTGTCCCCGTCTTCCAGAAAACGTATCAGGTTGCGTAGTTTTACCTGATAGTCGTTTTCGTCAGTTCCAGGACGGAATTTAATTTCCTTGACCTGAACCTGCTTTTGCTTCTTCTTTTGTTCCTTGGCTGACTTAGCCTTATCAAAAAGGAACTTACCGTAGTCCATAATGCGACATACTGGAGGTTCAGCATTTGGGCTGATTTCTACTAGGTCTACACCTGCTTCATCTGCCAAATTCTGAGCATCTCTGATGCTTACCACACCAATAGCTTCACCATCAATGCCTGTTAAGCGTACTTCTGGTACACCTGTGATTTCTTCATTGATTCTATTAGGGGCCGGCTGACGCCCTGCTGTTTTTTTGATCTTTATGACCTATTCCTCCAACAATTTGAGACTACGGAGCGAAATCTGTTGATGGATTTTAGTGGCGAAATCTTCAAGTCGCATCTTACCTAAATCGATACCATCACGGGTACGCACCGCTACTTCCTTATTTTCCATTTCTTGATCGCCAACGACCAACAAATAAGGGACACGCCTTAAGGTGTGCTCGCGTATTTTAAAGCCTATTTTCTCATTCCTCAAGTCAAAAGACGCTCGAATACCTTGTTCTTTGAAGAATTTTACGACTTCTTCAACATAATCAGCCTGTTTATCGGTGATATTCATCACGACAACTTGCATTGGGGCTAACCAAGTTGGGAAACGTCCTGCATATTCTTCTATCAAGATACCCAAGAATCGTTCCAAAGAGCCTAAAATAGCACGATGGATCATCACTGGGGTCTGACGGCTGTTATCTTCGGCAACGTAAGTTGCACCAAGACGGCTTGGCAACGCATAATCGAGCTGCACAGTACCACATTGCCACGCTCGGTCCAAACAATCGTGTAAAGTAAATTCGATTTTTGGTCCGTAGAACGCACCTTCGCCAGGCAAAATAGTGAATTCAATATTATTGGCACGCAGAGCTTGCTTAAGTGCTTCTTCCGCTCTGTCCCACATCGCATCGTCACCGATACGTTTCTCTGGGCGAGTCGACAGTTTTACTACGATATTTTCAAAGCCGAAGGTAGCGTAAGTATCGTAAACCATCTGGATACAGGCACTCACTTCCTCTTGAACTTGGCTGTCAGTACAGAAAATATGGGCGTCATCTTGCGTAAAGCCACGTACACGCATTAATCCGTGTAACGAGCCTGAAGGTTCATTACGGTGACAGCAACCAAATTCAGCCATACGCAATGGCAGATCGCGGTAAGATTTTAACCCTTGGTTGAAGATCTGCACGTGGCCTGGGCAGTTCATTGGCTTGATGGCGTATTCGCGATTTTCGCTGCTGGTCGTGAACATGGCTTCTGAGTATTTATCCCAGTGACCAGAACGTTCCCACAACACGCGGTCCATCATTAATGGGCCTTTTACTTCTTGGTAAGTGTATTGGTTTAGCTTACGGCGAATGAATCTTTCTAATTCGAGGAAGATGCTCCAACCGTCATTATGCCAAAACACCATACCCGGTGCTTCTTCTTGCATGTGATACAAGTCGAGCTGCTTACCGATTTTACGGTGGTCACGCTTAGCCGCTTCTTCAAGACGGGTTAAGTGTGTGCTCAGGGCTTTTTTGTCGGCCCAAGCGGTACCATAGATACGTTGCAACATCTTGTTTTCTGAGTTGCCACGCCAATAAGCGCCGGCAATGCTCATTAATTTAAAATGCTGGCAGAAACGCATGTTAGGTACGTGCGGTCCACGACACATGTCAGTGTATTCTTCGTGATGATACAGCGCAGGCGTCGCGTCTTTGCTGATGTTCTCATCCAGAATGGCAATCTTATAATCTTCACCGCGCGCAGCGAATGTATCACGGGCTTCTTGCCAGCTAACGACACGTTTTACTACGTCATAGTTGGTTTTTGCCAGTTGAAGCATGCGCTTTTCTAATGCGTCGATGTCATCTTGAGTCAACTTGTGCTCAAGGTCGATATCATAGTAGAAGCCATTATCGATAACAGGACCAATCGCCATCTTGGTTTCTGGCCACATTTGCTTAATCGCGTGACCTAATAAATGCGCGCAAGAATGGCGAAGAATTTCAACACCTTCTTCGTCTTTGGCGGTAATGATTGATAGCTCAGCATCGGTTTCAATGAGATCGCAAGCATCTTTTAATTCGCCATTAACGCGGCCAGCGATACAAGCTTTCGCTAAACCAGGGCCAATATCGGCGGCAACATCGAGGGTCGATACAGCATGAGCAAACTTGCGTTTGCTACCATCGGGAAGTGTAATTACAGGCATGAAATGTCCTTTCCAGTGGTGACCCACACGTAGGGCCACTTGGTTTTAGTTAATGTAAGAGAAATGCTCGCTAGGTTAAGACAGTACAGGAGTCTTAGCCGCCTTGCGTAGCAGGGCGTTTATTCTAAGGGATTGTAGCTAAAAGGCGCAAGCATATTGACCAGAATTGGGATTGGAAACAAAAAGCAAATTCATGATTTTGCAGTGTCTGGGTAACTTCTTGGTCATCTAACTCCCCTATTCTAGCGCCAGTTTATTGGGCATCACTGAAAACATGACAAGGGAGTTGATATGTTGAACTGCATTCTACTGGCTGTAACACTCACGCACACAGCAACCGCTTTACCTGAGCCGCAGGTGAAAATCACAAGCAAATCTTTGATTGATACTCAAGTGTTACTCGTTGATATTAAAAGTGAACTTGAGCAACAGATGCAGCGTTTAACGCTGGATATTACCCAAGATGCCCGCGATGGCGTGTTACACAGCAATGAAATGGAGGGGTTAGTGACGGCAAAGGACTAGTTTTTAGAAGAGATAATGATCCAACAAGAAAATATTTAACCAGAAGGTCTATCATGCTGCGTTTTGAGACCGACTTCATCTAAGTCAGTGCACTGCACTCTGCTGTATACTCAAATAGGAAGCACATAAAGCGCACTCAGGTTTCGAAATCGTCAAAGCGCAGACAATATAAGCGATAAGCGTACGAAGTATGAGATGCGTTGATTGAGCAGAGCGATTCGCTCTATTGGCGATAAGGAGTTGCACCATGAGAGTCATGAACAAAGTTATTGCTTGTCCCCACTGCGGGCACCATCAAGATATCAGTATCGATGCCAGCTGTGGAGACCAAGATTATTACGATGACTGCCGAATTTGTTGTAATCCGATTCACTTACGCTTACACATCGATGAATCGAGACGAACGGTTGAGCTGTATATCGATTCAGACGACGAGCAAATCTATTAAACGAGATTGCACTACACGCTGCGATGACACGAGACTAATGTGATTGCTCGTTAAAACGTCTGGCTAGCACGCGCTCGACTGTGTCGACGATAACTTGCGTTTGGCTGTCGATCTCGATATTGAGTTCATCCCCCACTTTGCACAGGCTTAAATTGGTCAACTTTAAGGTTTCAGGGATTAAGTGCAATTTAAAGCCTGAGTCACTCACCTCGCCAACCGTTAAACTGCAGCCGTTGACCCCAACAAAACCTTTATAAAAAATGTAATCCATCCATTTAGGCTCAATGCCAAGTGTCAGATCATAATGTTGTTCTGTATGGCTGATATCGATGACTTTGGCTTTCGTATGGATATGGCCAGAGAGAATGTGGCCACCAATTTCACTACCGAAAGTTAACGAACGCTCAACATTAACACTTTGACCTACTGACAAATTAGCCAGATTCGTCAGTCGCAAGGTCTCTTCCACTACATCGAAAAATACCCTATCATCAGCGACCTGAGTCACAGTAAGACATACCCCGTTATTTGCCACACTTGCTCCTATCGCAAGTCCCTCATGCAAATCAGGTTCAAACGCTACCTCAAGGGTATTTAGGCCATCTTTCTTATGTATTGCAACCACCTCGCAGGTGGCTTGAACTATACCTGTAAACATTTTTTGCTCGCTTAATCGTTAAAGGCTGTATTTATGAATCATTCAGGCTATCAAGCCAAACGTTTAATCCAACTGGCGCTGCCGGTACTGATAGCTCAGGTCACTCAGACCATGATGGGCTTTATTGATACTGTTATGGCGGGCCGTGTTAGTGCAGTCGATATGGCCGCCGTCGCAGTCGGCACTAGCCTTTGGTTACCCGCTATTCTGTTCGTCCAAGGTTTGCTGATGGCTTTTACGCCTTTATTTGCCCACTATAATGGCGCGAATAATCAAAAAGCCATCCAACCTTTGGCCTTTCAAGGTGCCTATCTTGCCATTATAGGCGGCATTGGTGTGATGGTTTTCCTCGCATCTGCGCCCTTTGTGCTTAGCCATATGGATTTAGAACCCGAATTATACCGCTTAACCATAGGATATCTCGACGGTATTTTATGGGGCGCGCCCGCATTTGTGCTTTATCAAGTGCTACGTGGCTGCAGTGAAGGTATATCCTATACCTTACCGACCATGGTCATTGGTTTTGTCGGTCTAGCCGTAAATATCCCCGCTAACTATATTTTTATTTATGGACACTTTGGCGTACCGGCCATGGGCGGCGCAGGCTGTGGTATCGCCACTGCTCTCGTATTCTGGGCCATGCTAGTTGCCATGACCATTTACATGCAGTTACATAAAAAATTCGCGGCTTTAGCTCCCTTCAGTAAATTTCATCGTCCAGACTTTGAAACGATGAAGAAAATGACCAAACTCGGCATGCCGATAGCAATGGCGCTGTTTTTTGAAGTGAGTTTATTTGCCATCATAGCGCTGTTACTCGCGCCACTTGGCGCAACAGTGGTCGCAAGTCACCAGATTGCGCTCAACTTTTCTGCCATCGTATTTATGCTGCCGTTATCTATCGGTATCGCGGTATCGATTCGGATTGGTTATTACTTAGGCCGTGATCGCGCTGATATTTCCGCGGTGGTCACTAAAGTGGGCTTATGGCTGGCACTATCCCTTGCTCTAACGACAGCGGTTTTGACCGTATTATTTAGATTCCAAATTGCGAAACTTTATAATGGTGATCCTGAAGTGGTTGCCTTAGCCGGCAGCTTGATGTTGATGGCAGCCCTGTATCAATTATCTGATTCAGTTCAAGTGGTCGCAGCGGGTGCTCTTCGCGGTTATAAAGATACACGCAGCGCTTTTTATATCACGCTGTTTTCCTACTGGGGCATTGGTATGTCACTCGGTTATACCTTAGCTTATACGGACCATATCGTTCCCGCGATGGGCGCCCATGGATTCTGGGCAGGATTGATTGCGGGTTTGACCTCAGCAGCGCTGTTATTTTTCATTCGTCTGCGTTACATCCAAAAGCATGGCGTGCATTTGAGCCTTATTGAAGGTGACAGTGTTCACCATTGATTGCATTAATGGCGAGCGACAGTGCTCGCCTTTTGGTTTATCAGTTTGATTTCGATGCATTCTCTGAAGTAAATCGAATAAGAAATTGCGGTTTTATCAGCGGCGTTGTTGAAACACTGGGCAAGTTGCACAGCAATTCACCATTTGACGACAAATTTGTTTTTTTTGCTTGCCAGCCCTGCGCTATGCCCCTAATATAGCGCTCGTTCCAAGGCGCAACGCTTTTGAATAGCTTGTTAAATTTAGCAATGCACCCGTAGCTCAGTTGGTTAGAGCACTACCTTGACATGGTAGGGGTCGGTGGTTCGAGTCCACTCGGGTGTACCACTCTCTTCAAAGAGTCTAAATTTGAAATTCAAACAGTGCACCCGTAGCTCAGTTGGTTAGAGCACTACCTTGACATGGTAGGGGTCGGTGGTTCGAGTCCACTCGGGTGTACCATTTCTTATTATGTATTTCATTAATCCACCCCTGCTTATCAAGCTAAATACAATTAATCTGCCTTTTAAAGCAGGTGTTTATGGTTTTCACTGCCTTTATCTTTTGATTTAAAATTCATTCCCAAATATCTCAAAGTTCAAAATCCAAAGTAATATCCTGTGCTAAATCAAATATTCGCAGTGGTATTTCTGCACCCTCTCCAATCCTTTTAAACGAGCGGCCTAAAAATTTTTGACTAAGTACGGCATCGAACAGACACTCGACGGTTAAGGTCGCAGAATAATGCATTCAAAGTCTGTTCGTTGAAAATAGCGTTCAGACAATCATCTGCAATTATCATCACCGCTCAATAGTGAGCGATCCTATCTGCATTTAGCGAGGAAATCCCAATGTCGAATGAAGGTTATCATGAACCCATTACTGAACTCACCGATAAAACCAAGGACATGCACCGTGCACTTACGTCACTGATGGAAGAGCTTGAAGCAATAGACTGGTATAACCAAAGAGTTGATGCGTGCAAAAATAATGAGTTGAGAGAGATACTTATACATAATCGAGACGAAGAAAAAGAACATGCTGCAATGCTACAAGAATGGATAAGGAGACAAGATCCGAGCTTTGATAAACAGCTAAAACATTACCTTTTTACAGATACGCCTGTTGCTCACACAGCTATTGTTCACAAATAAGTATTCAATCTGGCTGTTTGAGCAAGCCATTTTCGTGAGCAAACGCCTTTAGTCACTAAGCTGCCGTTCTTATAAAACAAACCTCTGCATGTGTTATTGCACCATTTAGCTCATTTCATACAGCCTTGCAGAATACTAGCGTGCAAATGTATTACTACGGACACTGTATTCTACGGACTTAGTGACTTTCGTTTTTAGCGTGAAGGACTTCACCTAATGCTACCTTAACGAAATATCTTGCGTGTAAATCTTAGGCGTATAGGACCTTTCAATCTCAGAATGGCGAGCACTGCCGTGCAAGAAAAACGAGCGATGTCAGCCATTTTTGAACGACTAAAAACATCACTCACTATTTTTAGCTACCTACGGCAATTAGAAATGATGACTCAATATTGAAGTCATACATCACTTAGGCTTTATCGCTCAAATTTTACCGAGTAGAAGGAATATAACGAGGATCAATACTACCAAACCTAATCCACCGCTCGGGCCGTACCCCCAGCTCTTACTGTGTGGCCAAGTCGGAGCCACACCGATCAGCATCAGAATCAAAACCACCAATAATATTGTTCCTATACTCATGAGAGTCTCCTAGACATTATGGATATAACTCGAACCAGAAATCTTAATCAATATGACAAAGATCCTTTTAAATACCCACATAAAGCTGCCAAACTTTATGCTTAAGGTGCTTACTTAATTGTAAAAGCCTCTGACATCAACTGTGTTTTTCGGCATCCTTAGCCGCTTCTTTTACATTACCAATTGCTTTTTGAGTTTTACCTTTTATCTGTTTCTGAACCCCTTTCATCTGCTGTTTCGGGTTGCCAACGATCTCACCAATTTTTTGCTGCACTTTGCCTGCAGCATCTTTTATTGAACCTTCTATTTGGTCTTTGTTCATGGTCAATTTCCTTTTGTTGTTGATATAACATCTAAATAATAATGAGCGCTAACAATCAGCTATGAGCTATTTTTCATTTTAGTAAATAGCGTTTAGCAAACATCTAAATATTTTTAGTAAATATCTTAGTTGGTAAAATATCAGTAAAGCGACATAAAAATTAGACTAAAATTAATTCCGCGGTATTTTCATAAAATTGTGTGACTGGCTCTACATCAATCACGCCGCGTCAACTTAGGTATTAACGCTACAATATGACATTGATTTGAATAGGAAAATATTTTGTAGCAATCTTGAATTTTATCTTAAACATATTGTGGTGATCATTTTATTTACTGAAAATTTAGTATTAATCATGACTGAATTCCATTATTTAATTATCTAGTGATTTTTCAGTTAAAGCGACATCCTAATGATGAGCCGCAACATCAAGATAAATAACATAAAATATTTTATTAAGACAAAGATTACCCATTAAAGGCATATCAATCTAAACTCTGTATCCAATTTATAATTTATCTAAAAGTGTGTCTGTGCGATAGCGTACACATTATAAATATTTTAATCCGCAATTTAACTTAAAACACAATGAAACATCAGCTGATACCTAATGTAGCTACATTTTGACATATTATAGATGCCATTAAACATATGAATATTCAGTGAATAAGCTCAGAAGGAACTAAGAGGTATAACTCTAAAACGTTAAAATGATCTAGAGGTGTTTATAGCATCTTGTAGAGCTTAGAAAACCACAGCTGGTAGTCTAAGGTTGTTTAGCACCAATTAGCCTCGACTGCTGATTTTTACAATAATGCTTCTATATTCGCAAGAAGAACACGATAACCTACGTTACCATAAAATATTTGTCTACCTTCGTCGATAATATAGCTTGGACTGCCTTGTAGATTTTGTTGTGTTGACTTTTGATAGTTGCTCATTAATGCGGCTATAGCTGAACCATCATGAACGCTTGAGATGATTTTTTTCTGTTCCAGCCCATAGAAATCAACCAGATCATAGAGTATTTCAAGCTTACCAATATCCAATGCGTCGATAAAAAATGCACTCCGAAATTTCAATGCCATATTGATACTGGTGTTTTTGTCATAGATAAGTTCAATGGCTTTAAGCACTAAATGAGCATTGGCCGACGTTGTCGGTCTGACTTCTGTCCATATTTTTGAGTTCGTGGGAACGTCATCACGGATAGATGCAGATTTATGTACATGTTCTGCAAAACCATTATATTGACCTTTCTGTTTCCACTGTGTCTCAATTTTTGTGTGAACATCACCAAATACATCAAGATAATGATATTTAAAATGAATTTTATTTTCTAACTTTTGATTTAACTCCTCAATACGTTGTTGTGCAACCCAAGCCCACACACAAAGAATATCAGAGTAGTAATCAATGATCAGGGGTTGATTCATGTTAATCCTTAATAAGGTGGCAGTTTAAGTCATACACTCTAGTTTCAAGGCTAATCAATAATTATTGTGATGGCAGTTCTACTTGTTACCACAGAAGTCAAGATTTCAATATCTGAACTACTGAATAAATACCTAAGCTACACCGAGCAATAGGTACAAGGATGTGATTTTTAGCAGACATACTAGAAGTCATCGATTTGTTTCATATTACGTGCCAGCAATCGCTTTTCTGCTTCTTCAAGGGACAGTATATTGCTAAGAAATTCAGTTACGGAAGGTGCAGAACTGCAATGTTGTAGATATTCAAACAGCCCTACAATATTTTTATGATACTCAAGTGTGGCCATCGCTATTTCATCCGTATCCATCCTCTTAAATGGATGTTCACCTATGGTGTTAAAAGGAATAGCGGTTTTTTCATAATAATGCCGACAATAAGTGTTAAGTGCATTGCTATTGCCATTATCTTCGAACTGTCTGATAACCAGTGCCATTTTTTGCTCGTGGGCTGAAATATACTCCAACAGTAATCCGCTTCTTTCGCTATCATTTGTAAGTGCGCAATGTGCCGCAAATGCATGCAGCTGTTGGTGTATATTTCTAGTCCATTGCATAACATCATAAAGCGTTTCTATTTGCATATTATTCTCCTCAAAACGGGAGTCCTTGGTCTTTACTGTGAAAAATGAATCACTTTTCTATGCATTGATGAAAGTAAACTTACTAAACAAGCCCATATTTACAATGGCATTATTTCTCATTAAAAACGCAGTTTTGAAATGATTATTGACTAAATAGTCAAGCTGATGGCTATTATTGATATGAATTGTTGACATCTTGTCATCAACATAAAATACTTTATAAGTCCAACAACGGCTTAATCTATGTAACATCTGGTCTTTAGCTTAAAAAGCTAGCGATAAGCCACAACCTTGTAATAAGGCTAATGGCATGAGTATACCTATATTTTTCTATTGACTCTGTTCGTTGCCGCACTGATTGTTGACAATACAATGCGCACAAGAAAGAGGGAAAACTACCAATACAATATGTTGCCCTTTCATAACTAGATTGAAGGGCATCATCTTCCCGCTTTCAGTTAATAACAGTATTATATTTAGGAACGAACCATAGGTGAGCTAGCTCAATATTTACCGATATCAGTACTGAGTCGTTAATACGCACGAAACAAGCCATCAAAATATTGGGAATAACAATAATAGAAGATAAAAAAGGAGTAGCTGATAAATCGGCTACTCCTTTTATTTAGTGGACAATTTAAAAGCGGTAATTAAAGCTCAGGGTCACATTACGTGGGGTTCCGTAATGATACACGCTATATGCTTCGGACATTGAGGCAGAGGCAGACATATAAGCATAGTATTTTTCGTCTAATAGGTTCTCTACGTTAAGTTGCAGATCCATGTTGTCAGTGAGGTTATAACGAGCCATCAGGTTGACTAAAGAGTAAGCATCCTGATCGATTTTTACTGTCCCCCCTTCAGAGTAACTATCACTCTGCCAGTTAATACCACCACCCACGGTCAACTCAGGCAGGTAATCGACAAACTGATAAGTTGTGAATAGTTTAAACTGTTTGCGAGGGCTAGTAGTCGCCACTTTTTTCCCGTCAGCATCTTCCGCTGTAAACTGCGAATAGCCAGCCGTGATATTCCACCCATCGATAAACTCCCCCACTACTTCTAACTCAAAGCCTGTACTCTCAGTACCTTGAGCAGCTTTGTAATAAGTGGTTGGAGTACCGTCAACAATGATAGTTCCAGCGGGTGTTGCCAGATTATCCTGTTCAATCTTAAACAGTGCCACTGCGGTATGCAGACGATCATCTAGATAAGCGCTCTTTAAACCGATTTCATAGGCTTTACCTTCGAGTGGCTCTAAATAATCACCGTTAATATCCTTACTGTTCTGCGGATTAAATATTTCGGTATAACTGGCGTAAACACGATGCTCTTCGTTTATGTCATACAAGGCGCCAACATAAGGAACGAACACGCCATCATCACCAAAGTTGGTATCAGTACCATAGCTGACCCCTTCGCGGTTCCAACTAGAAATACGGCCACCGGCAATCACTTTTAAATCATCGGTAATTGTTAGCCGAGTTGCTGCGTAGAAACCTTTCTGCTCGGTATCCATATTCAACTGACGATTGGCGTTTGTTGACCATTCAGGCTCTTCAAAGGCATTGCTTTGCCAATCATAAAAGTTTTCAACTGCCTTTGAGTCCCAGCCCGTCATATTCTCACGGATGGGTTCATAGGTATCAGCATAGGATTTCTGTTTGCTGTATAAGGCACCAGTCACAAATTGATGCTCACGGTTAAAGAGTTGGTAATCGCCTTTCAACTGAAAATCGAAATTATCAGAGTTACTTTCACCATGGCTGTGATAACGCTGACCGCTCAAACCTGCACCGGTTTCTTTATTCAGCAAGCCAGACATATAGATCATTTTGGTGGTGGTTTCATATTCCATGCGATTATAGTTCGCCACCAACTGCCAACCATTGCTGAAATAATGGTTCAAGTTAGCAAAATAGTTGATGTTAGTCGTTTCCCAACGGCTCCAATCTGCCGCTGTTGTAGTAGAAACATCCCAATCAGTAGCCGAACCATCGCTGAATACTGCTGGTAATGCACCCCACATCGCTCCTTTGGGGTTGTTGTTATTGTAACTACCGCCAACGCGCAGCATAGTGTTGTCAGTAATGTCTGAATCAATTACGCCGTAAAGAATGGTCTTACGGTCTTGATAAAGATCCTGATAAGAATCGCTATTGACATATTTCGCGACCATGCGACCGCGCACACTGCCACTGTCGTTGAGGCCATTAGAAACATCTGCGGTAACTTGTTTTTTATCCCAGCTACCCGTAGCAACATCAACATAGCCCTTAAGTTCGTCACTGTCGGCATGTTTGCGCACTAGGTTGATTGAAGCAGAAGGATCCCCTGCCCCCGTTAGTAAGCCTGTTGCACCACGCACCACCTCTACACGCTCATACAGAGAGATATCAGACACAGTCTCACCTGCATCGCCCCCCAAACTCCAAGATAAAGGTACGCCATCAATCTGGTAATTCTGAACCGCAAAACCACGGGCCATAAAGCCATTTCGAACGTTATCTGTTTTAGATGAAGACAAACCTACTGTGTTATTAACCACATCAACAACGGTATTGAGTGCCTGATCCTGGATCCGTTCAGCGGTCAAGATGCTCACTGACTGTGGCGTTTCCTGCAGTGACAGCCCTAAGCCTGTGGCGGTATCAATGGTTCGACTCACAGTGTACTTGCCCATCACTGTTATTTTTTCAATATTTTGATCATTTGCATCTGCAGCAGAAGACGGCTCTGCAGCCAAGACTGACAAAGGGTTTAATGCCAAAGTAATGGCAGACGCGAGAGGTAGTAGATAAAAGCGCATAGTAATTTAGGGAGTTTATTTAGGATGAACATACGGTAACACTATTGCGAATCACTTTCATTTGTATTTTGGTGATGTATATAACAAATTCATCATTTATTAATGAGGAATAAACGTCCCCGTTGTGTTTATGCCTTCAAAAGTGAGCGTTTACGGCGAAAAAGGTTATTCTTTACCCGTATTCGGTTAATCATTCTTAATCTACGCCACTAAAAGCGACCCTGAAATTATTACTCCATAGGATCGCCATTAGTGTTTAGCTTTTACCTCATTCAGTGTGTCTGTACTATTAGCTCGGCAGGCAGAGGCCACTTTGCCACTTGCCACTCACCTTGCCAATTCTCTATCGATATCCACAGACTATCTGCGGAGGTTAGTGTCTTAGTTGCGATGGCGTGTACGTGTTGGCCATGCTTATTACCGTGCAAAATACCATTCTCGCTGCGCTGTAAATCTGCTATTGGCAAAGCCTGCGTTCCAATATTGGCATAGCCTTGGCGTATATTGCCTACCTCACCTTTTTCAAAAACCAACATAAAATCTTTCACATAGTCATCATGATGTACATAGGGTGCTTTTAGATCTAAGGGTAAAGGGGCTATTTTAAATTCACCTAACTCTTGAGCCTGCCAGGCCGGTGGAAATGTAGGTGTTAGCGACTGATACAAAAACAATAGGGGGAGCAATAGAATAAACCCACTCAGTTTATATTTATTTTTTTGCCAAAAAGTTGAATGAATGAAAGCCATTAACGTACCTCCTCTAACCTATCTGCCACAGTACTGGGGGATCCCATTTTTTTAATTGCACGCACATTACGCAGTCCCCACATCATAAATCCTGTGATTGACATACCCGATAGGATCACCCCAAAAATAAACCAAATGATTTTTGTCCAGATACCACCTAAGGTACCGTAATGCAAAGGATCTGCGATATGCATTAGCGTTTGTATCCCTGTCATCGTCTCGGGTGATGTCGTTTTTGCAATCTCCCCCGTCCAAGGGTTAATGCTGAGGTTATAAGAATACTGATCGTAAAAAATGTGATCGCCGCTACCACTCAGATGATACATGTCACGATTATGCTCTGGTTTCATCACATAGCTTGGTTGAAAGTCTGGAAAGTGCGTTTGCGCTAATGTTAAGGCTTGTGCAAATGTCACGCTTGGATCTGCGGGATTCACATCACCCTTTTGGATAAAGGGCAATTGCTCAGCAGCAACCAATGGCGCATGTGGCTCGATATCAATATCTGCATGCCAAAAAATGGCTTGGACTAAATACCATAATCCGGTAACGGCCATAATCGTGATAAACCAAATAGACCACACACCAGACAATTTATGCAAATCGGCCAATAGTGTCTTTTTACCTTGACTCACACGCAATTTCGGAGCAAAAAAACTTCGCCAAAAACGTTTATAAACAATGAGTCCCGTCACTAAAGACGCGAGCATAAACAGCGCCATCGAACAGACAAGGTAATAACCCAAGCTGTAACCGCTTTGCCAAGGAAATAATAACCAAGCATGTAAAGATCTGATAAAACCGGCAAATGTCATGCCTTCATTAATCTGTTGTATCTCACCTGTGTATTGATTGACATAGGCCATGGCATAGGGTTTATCCGCGTCACTGAACATGATCACATTGACCATATAAGGTTCTAATGTCATAGCGCCAGAGACTGCCGCACTTGGGTAGGCTTCCTCAACAATCGTCATTAATTCACTAACCGGTTTTACGGGTAAATCATTAGGGTTCAACGCCCTCGATGCAGGATTAGTTAACCAAGTGATCTCATGACTCAGTACCGCAATCGTCCCCGTCAAGCAGATAAAACAAAATAACAACCAAATTGGGAGCGACACCCAACCATGCAACATAAACCAGAATCGGTTACTGATCTTCGCCATTTGTGACTTTCCTAACACTTATCGTATTTCGCGAGTGTAAAGGTAATGCAAATTGTTATCAATACGATGTACTAGGAATTGTTTTCAATTAGAATGCCGGTCACAAAATACTATGATGGGGAATCATGATGGATAAAAACTTGTTAGCAGCGCTCATTTCGAGCCTATTGTTAGCGCCGAGTTCCAACGCCAAATAGCTTCTTACTACTCTAGTATCGATTTCTATAATCAAGGTTTCTTCGGCGAACCGCGAAATGTCGAACTTAGCCTGAGCTATAATTTTTAGTCTAATTGTTAATCGCCAATACCGCGCATCACTTTTATGCGCGGTATACCTAAAGCTAAACTATCCTGCGTTAAAACAGCATCCGGTAAACTTCAATGGATTAACCCTTTGGGCTCAGGGGGATAATCCATTACAATGAAGTCCATTTTGAGTTCGTAAAACAGATGTTCCGCCTATGCCTAAGTCTCACACCCACATGCATCAACATTTGCAGATGCCACATGCTAAATTAGATCTGCAAGCTCTAGCGGGCACCCTTGCCTTTGAGCAAGTGACCATTATTGGTAATGCTTCTGGCGATTGGCAACCTGCGACCACAGGTACGACATTTATTTTTAACGGTACTCAATGGGCTGAAAACAGCAATGCAAATAATCAGATAGTAAATATCGCCAACGGTGGTTTTGCTGAATCAAAATATGCTTTTGTAGTACAAGGTCATCCACAAAGTGGTCTGCTTACCCAAGCCTTGACGCAAGTTGCGATTGAATTAACGCCTCAGCTTGGTTGCTGGCCTTCATCTGGGTTAACCACAATAGTCTTGATGCAGCAATTGTCTCAGCATGTGCAAGTGCAGCGGATGTCGCTGTTTCCGAGTTTATCAAGACCAAGTGATTTACCGCTTGAAGACCACTTACCTTGCATGGTGCATAATTGGTTAGGCGAGCGGCGAATTGCCCAGGCTTTGGTACCATCGCTCGACTGGCCTGAATTTAGCTTAGCGTCCGTATTTTTACCTCGCCTATCCGCAATAAACCAAATGCAACCATGCCAAGTCGCACCTAGGATAAACGCAGGTAATCCCTTTGATTTACTTGAGCGTTTACAAGAGTCGAGCTTATTAATCGCAGATGCGCTAAATCCAGCCACGCGGCAGATGCAACTTGAATGGCTAATCACACTGGCGCATACACCCATCAACATTTGGCAGCAATTTGCTCATCCTAGCCAGCTCATCAATGCTGAAGCTTTATTTTTCAACCACATGCCAGAATCAAAACCCAGCTATTGGTATTTAATGGATATTCAGGCATCTCAATATCTTGATGCGATTCGCCATAGTTTGGCCTATTGTTGGCAAACGTTGTCAACTAAGCACGCGAGCTTAATTGGCAATCAGCCTTCAAACGACTCTTGACCCTCCCCCTGTCCACTGCCATTCGCATTCAAAACACATTCAAAATACCTAAGGCGAATGTCGTTTTACATTTTGCCTTGCCCTCTAGCGACGCTAAATTAACCTCTGTTCAAATGCATGACTCAAAACGTCAACACACCCTAGTTAAGGGGATTTTTACCCAATGCGATCCCCAGCGGTTCAAAGTAATTGATCAGTGCCTGAAAAATCACTTGTCTGTGGGCCTCATCGGGATAAGCCCCCTCCTTTGCCATTGCTGAAAAACGAGTTCCCGACACTAAATACGGATTCGAAATATCAGTATAGGATTCAATACAGGCTTCAAATGCTCGCGCCATCATCTCCGTTGGCCGAGAGAAGTACTGCATCCCATGTTTTTTATCTAATACAATTGCTCGGCGAACATAATCATGGGGCTCATCACCCTGTCCACTCAACAATGTCACTTTGAAGATCTCAGATAATCGAGCATTTAATGGATGCTCTATGATGGGCAGATCGGATAGCCAAAGATCGCTCGCACACTGAAACCGCTTATTAGTGGGTTTGAATGATTTAGCGGCAATATAATGGTCAAACGCATGCCAAAACTCATGGGCTAAAGCACCAGCACCTGCATTTTTAGCCAATGCCAACTCTCGGGTCGCGGGTGCATAATGGGCCTGAACGCCCTTTTGGCCGCCATGACCAAAGGCCAGGCTGACGGTTTCCCGCAGCCCTAAAGTTAAAGGTGGCAATTTTAAGATAAAGGCCAAATCGGCGAGCGAATCAAATACTAAATCCGCAGCAATCCGCGATTCATCCCGCGTCACCCAGCGGCCAACACGGACATGGCTAAAACCAAAGGTTTGTTTAATATCAAGAAAAGTGACTTGCTCACCAAATCGATAATCGGGTCCATGACGGTTATATTGCTGATTGATTAACACGGCTTACCTTGAACCCTATGCAGTGAGAGACACATTAAGCTGGCTATTTTAGGTGAAAATGCACAGGAACAAAACGCTGCATTAAGTGCAATATCAAGTTAAGAATAGGAGCCAAGCAGCGCTTACTCTTGGTTTTCTCTCGGTTTAGATCGCGATGCCTAGATTTCGTCAACCATTGGGTTCGCTAAGCTTTAGCCGTTAATATCACATCATCCCAAACCACGACACGATTTCGCCCCGTAGTTTTAGCGTAATACAAGGCTTTATCGGCCTCGGCCACCAGCTTTTCAGCATCTGAACGGCACTGACTCCCGATTTCAATCGGTGAAGGCACAGACTGAAGCGCTAAAATACCGCTGTATTCTTCGATGGCATGATGAGTGATCACAGGTGTTAACGCACTCACTCCTGCCGAAAATTGATAGTGAAAATCGTCGACTATCGCTGAAAGATCTTCATTCGCAAGCGCTGACATCATACGCGTCACAATTTTCTGCGCGACATCGACCGACGTTTCTGGCAGTAATAGCGCAAATTCCTCACCGCCGAAGCGACCAAAGATATCGTATGGGCGCGTGCGAGCACTGATAAATTGGGTAAAATGCTGCAGTATCTTGTCACCCACTTGATGCCCATAGCGATCATTAACGAGTTTAAAATAATCGATATCCATCATGACAAGGCACAAAGGTAACTGTAGACGACTCAAGCGTTTGATTTCATGCTCTAACTGCTGGAAAAAATGCCGTCGATTGGCAATACCAGTTAATTCATCGGTGAGTGCGAGTCGATTCAACTCAGTCTGCGCATTCCTTAGGGCAAATTCGACCTGTTTTAACTGGGTAATATCGGTGCAAACAATCACCATATCGCCATTGTGATAAACCTGCTCAGAAAGTTGCAACCAGCTACCGTCGACCAGATCCACTTCAAAACGTCGAAAAGCTGATTTACGTTGATTCGCATGAATAAGTTCAAGCCATTCCTCTATGGTTTCATGATCAATTTTAGGCCCTTGCTTATGGGTAAAGGCAAAGTGCATCATGTCGTCAAAATGCCGGCCAGCCATGTCTTGATCAACAAAACCAAACATTTTCGCAAAGGTATGGTTATAAAAGATAAAATGATTGTGCTTGTCCAAAACAGCGAGGCCATTCTCGCTTAGCCGTAAGGCTTCAGTTAAAAAGGGGTAAACAGACTCAAGAGATTCTTTTTCCATCGATTATTCCTAGCAATGACGCTTTTAGAGAAGATCTCCGACATGTTCAGATTAGCAGCGTTCTACACTAATCACAGCGTCTTTGTCTTTACCCCCATATTACCGCAACGGGATTGACTCTACCGCGATGTAAATCCCACACATTCGGCAAATAAGCTTTAAAAACCAGATCCAATGCTTTGATAATTTACGATTTTACGGCCAATTTACTGAGAAATATTTCAGCACTAAAAGGTTTCTGCATGAAATGTACCTCAGGGAATAATGCTAACTCAGGAATATCATCGCTATCATTAGCTGAAAGCAAAAAGAAGTGACAGTGATGCTCAAGCTGGGTATCACTGGCAAGGTTTTGTAATGTTTGTTGCATCTGTTTAATAAGTTGCAAGCCATTCATATCTTGTAAACGGTAATCCACAATAACAATATGTGGCAATGAGTGAATCAACATCTTAAGTGCTTGCACTGCGTTATCAACACTGAAGGTTTGAAAATGATAGTGCTCTAGCATGGCTTTGCAAATCTCAAGGTTAAACAGATTATCATCTATGATTAACACTTTTTGTTGATCATATTGAATCGTTAATCGTTCTTTCACCTCGGTAAGTTGGCAAGGAAAATGTAACAGCACTGTGGTGCCTTTGCCCTTTTGACTGCGCAACATAAACTTACCGCCAATTTGCTCAAGCAATCGATTACAAGTATAGAGTCCTAATCCCATGCCCGATGTTGTTGTATATGAGTTAGATACGTGCATAAAGGGATCAACTAAAGCGCGCTGCGCTTCCTTTGACATTCCCTCGCCAAAATCGCGGATCAGTACCCTAAGCATAGGACTATGGTCTTTATGGTTACGTATAAGGCGTAAGTCCATATAACAATGCACTTCGCTACCCGTACTGTATTTAAAGGCATTATTGATAATGTTCGTCATGAGTTGGAATAACTTAGTCCCATCGAGCTCGATAAACTTCGGCAGAGACTCATTCACGACAACCTGTAAACGTTTACCCGATGTCGCACTAAAAGCACGATAGTAATCCTCAATATTGCTCAGATATTCGTGTAAATTGACTAAATGCCGATTCAATTTTAACTGCCCAGCTTCAGCCTTACTGTAATTCAACGTATTTTCGGCAACCGAGTAAAGTAAGTTAGCTGACCAGGTCATTTTATCGATAATTTCGTCCAGTTTTTGTGGTTGTGAACGTGCTTTTTTTAACATGCGACTGTAGCCAAGAATGGCATTGATAGGAGTGCGGATCTCATGATTTATGCTGGAAAGTACTGCTAATCTAGATCGATTATCGAGCTTAATCTGCTCTACAATATGCTGATTTTTAGACTTAAAGTACAAAAGAAAAGACAGAGTAATACCAAGAGAAGCAATCAGTAAGATAATCACGATTAGCTCGACAACCTCTTTTTGTGGCACTTGATATTCTATGCGTAAATCTACACGGGTTTGGTATCCAGGAATATCCAAAGTTCGGCTATCTGAGTAGCTAAACATTGAAAATATGCCTGTGGAAAACTCATGGTTACAGGATGAACTTTGCAATAACGATTGTTCAAATTGATAGCTAATACATACACCCTGCTCCTGCTCAATCCGCGCTAATATCCGCTGATGAGAAATGGCATAGACTAAATAAAGCATATTAGGCCCATCGATATTAACAACCGCTAACGTGTAATCGGCAAGGCTAGCCTGAAGTTCCCCTTTACTATTCTTGACTAATTTAAGTGGCTTAAGTTCTCGCGCCATTGTCTGATCAGATATATAGGCCAGTTCAAGTTCGGGGGTCAGTGTAAAAGCGACAGCAGATTTGATCTTCAGTAAGTCCTTAGCAAAAACCTCAAATTCCTGTGACGTTACCTCACTCGAAGCATAAAAAAACGATTTTAGCGCATCCAACATAATTTCATGTTGTAAGAACATATCCCGTGAAGAAGTAAAAACCGCTTCTGCTTTTTTATTGTAAATGGAGTCAAATTCATAACGTGAGTGGGACAAGGTTAACCACAGCACCAACAGAGTGACCCATAAGCCACTGAACATATTGATACAAGCGCTATATTTAAAGCTCATTAGCGTAATCCATTACGGCC
Source organism: Shewanella sp. SW24 (assembly GCF_025653395.1). Lineage (NCBI taxonomy): Bacteria > Pseudomonadati > Pseudomonadota > Gammaproteobacteria > Alteromonadales > Shewanellaceae > Shewanella > Shewanella sp. SW24. The sequence continues at coordinate 44,738 of NZ_JAKKSH010000017.1, read as the reverse complement.
TTTAGCAAGCTGCATAACTGATATTCAAACTGCTCTCGCTCGCAAACATCCATGACAGACAGCATATCTTTAAGCTGCAAGTAGCGCGCAATACCCGTAAATTGATGTTTCAGGCCTTCGATACTGTCATAGGGCTCATATTGTTCTAGCTCAAGTCGCATTCGCTGTAATTCAGCAATCAGTGTCAATCGCAGTCGCGATTGCTGTTCTTGGCTGTATTGCTCAAAGAATACAGATAAGGCCTTGGGTAACTCAGTATTAGCATTCATACATTAGGCACTCCTATTATATTGAGCAATCCAATCAATAAGATAACGACCTTCAATCGGGGGACTGTACAAATAACCTTGGGCAACATCACACCCCAACTCAGAGAGAATTAACTCTATTGCACTTGTCTCAACGCCTTCTGCAACCACCTTTACGTGCATCTTCTGCGCAAGCGCGATGGTGGATTCTACGATGAGATAATGTTGGTGATTGATATCCATATCGGAGACAAAACTTTTATCAATTTTGATCTCTTTAAAGGGAATGGCATCAAGACGATCATAGGTAGAATAACTTTTACCGAAATCATCGAGGGAAATATCAATATTATTGATGATCAGCCGTGCAATTGAGTTAAGCACTCTATCTTGGTTAATGATTTCCTGTGATTCGGTGAGCTCTAAAATCAAATGGATTTGTTTATACTCACGACCACATTCGATGATGTACTCAATGAGTTCATCACAGGTCAGATCATCTGCGGTAATGTTAATCGACAGGGCAAACGCCATTAATAACGGTTGGCGCGACCAACATTGCAATGCTTGGGAAATAACCATCCGCGAAAACAAGCTATTTAGCCCCTGCTGATTCACCAGTGGCAGAAAAACGTCGGGATAAATATAGCCATTGGATTGATCGCAAAGCCGCGAAAGCACTTCAAAACCGATGATCTCCTTTGTTTTAAGGTTAATCTTAGGTTGATAACACAAAATTAATTGTTCATTTTTGAGCAATTGCCGCACATTGATATTCGCCGCCATGTCTTGCACGATAGACTCATCTTGATGGGCACGGTTTCTATCGTCGGAGGCGTCGAGCAATGGCGTTAAAATATCATTCACATTGATAGGTTTAGCAAATACGCCAAGCAAGTTGAGCTTCAAACCCGTGATAATGCTATCCACCAGTTCTAAAGTCCGTTTATCCGAGGAGCTTATCACCGCAATCGGAATGGCAGTAAATCGGGGCTCGGAGGCCAACATATTAATCACTGCAATACCGTCACCTTGATCCATTTTTAAATCTAAAATGACTAAATCAAGTTTTGCTTCTACAGCTAAAATCAGTTCAATTCCTTGATTACCATTACTGGCTTCATAGATCTCCACATTGTCCTCTGCTAAGTACTTATGGATATCAGCTTTCATGGTTTCTCTAATAAAGCGTTGATCATCTATGATGAGAATATTCATATATTGGTCTCTAACTGCATAAAGAAAATGGGATCGATCGTCTGGGATTTGGATGTAGGGATGACAGAAAGCTTGAGTAAATTACGATTCGCCATGACTTCTGTGCGACTGGAGAAAAACGAATAGTTTTTGACTGGTTTGAAGCCGCCTTCTATCGTTCTTACTTTAAATATGGGCAACTTAAATTGCGTCAATTTTCGTTTTAGTGACTCATCGCAGATATTAAAACTCAAAAACTTAAGTGAGCGACTCGTGGCCAATTCATTGAGATAAACAGACATCATATAATTTTCAATATAAGGCGTTACGCCAAAGGAGGAGAACACCATTAAGGTATCTGGCAAAGCTTGACTGTTATGGTTAATGACCTCAAACAAGTCCACCTCATCATTCATAAATTCGAGGGCAATTTTGCCTTGAGTGCGACAGAATAGACTATGTCCAATGATTTGATCGCCAAAGCTAAAAGCCACCACCAATGAGAGTCCACGAAAAAAAGGTTGAGATAACTTACGGCTCACAAAAGATAAACGCGGGTTACTTTCATAAACCAAACTAAGTTGCAGCAGGGTCATAAAGTTTTGATGGTGGCTTTCGATAAACTCGACACGATAAGGAGTATTACGGTAGTACGGATGATCACTGCGTTCTATGGTCGATTCAAAAAGGTTAATTAACGCTAAACCTTCGTTGATGAATTTTTTGTCCTCCCGATAAATATCAAACAGTTCAGAGCCAAATATTTCAACGATTTCAGACTGTTTAGCTAGGGATGGAATGTTAACTCCCCGCTCCCAACGGCTAATAGTGATGGAATCTAACATATCGAACAGGCAGCTTTTTTGCCTGAGCAGACTACATAAATCTTCTTGAGATAAATTATTCTCACTGCGGGTGTGTTTTAAGAAATTGGAGAATGTCTGTGCACTTGTTTTGCTTTGATAGGAGATAGGTGTACAAATCATATCGCGTTCCATCTGAATTTTTTATTTTATCTAGCAGCTCCATATACGTCTTATGGTCGATGTCATCTACTGGCTCTGGATGTCTAAATGTAAAAGTAATCCAAATGCGTTGAAGTTTCTCGATGAAATAAAGTCCAGTGATTTTTTCGTCACTCATCACTCAGTTCCTCCATCTCAGCCTTTTATTCACCACGTTTTTTGCAATAGGAAAACGAGTATAAATGCCATTGTTTATCTGAGACCATGGCACAGTCAAAAAAGCGATGGAAAAAAGTGTCTAGTTATTCGTTCGGTTAAATCATTGCATCATAGATAAAACCGCAATCAACAGAACCCCCTATAAAACCGCATAAAATATAAGATTCACCAGCAAAGGCCATAAAATGCCAAATTGATTATTTATGCGTTAAATATTCAAAATGTTGGATATAAATTCGGGATTTTTCTCACTGAACCACGTTTTTAACGCATGGTTATTCACGTTTGGAATAGGCAAACCGCGACAGTATCAGCTTAGAGATATTACTAGGATAGTTTTTAATGGCTTATGGCTTAAGCAAGCCAGCTGCGAAAATAAGTGGGTAATGGGCCAGTCCAGCGTTTAAAGGAACGCCTATAATCACTGGCGTCGCTGAAGCATAAAGAAGAATACTGTGAGCATCTTGCGCAGGTGTCGCCAAGTCATAGCGTGCTTTGATTAAACGGGTCTCATCAGCAAGTATCGGCAAGTTGGCCAAAGTTTAAATCCATCTCGGCCAAACGCCGTTTTAAGGTGGCTGGGCTCATTGTCAGTTTTTCAGCTATGTCAGACAAACTAAAGTTATCCCGCATTAGACACAAAAGAATATCAACCACTAAGCCTAACTGCAGTTCGCATATAGTCGTGATTGACATATCCCTTGGCGCTGAATGACGGTAGCGGCGAAACATGTGGTTTGGCCATTACGCATCAGCCAGTCGGCAGCGGCGTTTGGCAACAGAGAATGCTGGTGGAGCAAGACGGCTAAAACAACTTACCCCAATGATAATCAAACATTTAAATGGTTACCTTGGAGCTGTATCGTCAAACACCTTGACGTTAACTCTCGGCATTTAGCAGACTAAGATGAACAAAAGGCACAAAGTATAAAGCACAGGTGTTAGAGAAGGCGCTGGTATTGGTCGTAAACATGAGCAACCGGCACCATCTGATTGCAAATTGATGAATTAACTGGTTATGCACATGATATGCAAATCTAAAACTATAATCCCCGAGATTTTTCTCACCTTAATGCAATAAAGTGAATAGTTAATCATAAAAAAGAGGTTAGCTGTATTCAACAGCTAACCTCTTCTCTTTAAATCAGGCGATAAATCAGATGTTCTATCATACAACTAGAGCCATGACTTCAAAACGACTCTTACAAAAGCTAACTCATACCAGAGCTAATTTTTTACGGGTACGAAAATAGCAAGTTGAGGCTCGTCACTGTAAATAACGAATGTAAAACTAACGCCTGTGAAAAACCATGCCCACACAATTCGACAGATATGAGATTAGCCGCGTTTAGTGCCCCACGGATCGTTGTCATCCGTCGATGGGCTTGGTCCGGAACGTTCAGCCATTCTTGAATCGTTTCTTGGCTCGTTTCGGAGTTCGCTGCGACGCTGTGAGTTGCTATTCGATGAAGCATATCTAGAGCCGGTGCCACGTCCACCCGTAGGTTTTTTGCCAGAGCTTTTACCTGAACCACTACCAAAGCTCTTACCTGAGCCATAACCAGAGTTGGGACGTTTATTACCCGCTTCGTACTCGGCGCTGGCTTGTGCCTGCATTTTAGCGATAGATTCTATGGTGAGTTCCATCGGTTTACGCGGCGCGATACCTGAGGCAAAACCTCGTTCGCGTGGCTTAAGATCAAACTGCTCACCGACGGCTTTAGGCATGCGCTTGAATCGATACAGGTAAAAGTTTTCCACTTTCTCCCGCGCCCACTCAGTCTTCTTGAGGAAAATAATACAGGCCTCAATGGTCGGGTTGGTGTTAAAGCAACCTAGCTTTAATGCCGCGTATAAAATTTTCCAGCCATAAAAATCGACTAACTCAGTGATCATTGTCTCGAGTTTGAGGCCGTGTAATGGGTTGTTCTGTTGCTCTTCAATCATGGGAATTCCAAGTTCAGCCCTATTGGCTGATTTTACTGTATTAGTTTACGGTTTTGAGTTGTTAAACGAGTGACTCAATTCGCTACTAAAACTCGCGATTAGAGAAATCACTCAAGTTATGAAGTCATGAGCCACTGACGTTGTTACGGCAATAGCATAGGGCGTTAAGCCTTGTTACTCGTGATGCTTAGATCTTAAATCTTAAGGGCCTAAAGCCTCCAAACAGAGCCATTAAATATTAGCCGTAAAATCTGCTGCTCGACAAAACTGCGGGAATAATAACGGTAAATAAGCTAAACGCCTTCTTTTATTTGCGCTAGCGAGGTTTGGTATCGGCTTTAGGGCAAAGAAAATACGCCGCAGCTGACGGTTTTAATCTACATATCCGCGATATCACGCTAACAGGTATGAACTCAGCATCAAGCTCAAACCCGTTTCTAAATTTTACCTATGATCCGCTGATGCCTTGGGTCAGCCTCAAAATAAACGCAACTGAAACGGCTCGATTTATAGCTGCGCATCACATCCTTGCTCGCATCTTTCGCCCTTAGTCTGTATACTCCGCGACCTTATTATCCCAACTTTAATGTTTTGGCTTAGAGTGGGTGAAGCGCATGTTTCATTTTGAGGCTTGTTTGTCACAATCCCCGTTAGCAAATACCTAGGAAAGCTCCTTTGATCTCTACCGCGAACATCACGATGCAGTTTGGCCCTGAGCCATTGTTTGAAAACATTTCAGCGAAATTTGGCAACGGTCACCGCTATGGTTTGATCGGCGCGAATGGCTGTGGCAAATCGACCTTTATGAAGATCCTCAGCGGAGCGCTAGCGCCAACCTCTGGCAATGTGTCCATCACGCCCGGCTTAAAAGTCGGTACCCTAAGCCAAGATCAGTTCGCGTTTGAACAATACAGTGTGATCGATGCGGTGATCATGGGGGATGTTGCCCTGTGGAAAGTCAAACAGGAACGCGATGCAATCTACGCCAATCCGAATATGACCGAAGAAGATGGCATGCGCGTTGGCGATCTTGAAAGTGAATTTGCCGAAATGGATGGCTACAGCGCCGAAAGCCGCGCCGGTGAAATTCTGCTCGAAGCGGGTATTGAAGAATCTTTCCATTACGGCCTAATGCAACAAGTGGCACCGGGCTGGAAATTACGGGTACTGTTGGCACAAGCACTATTTGCCAACCCAGATATTTTGCTGCTCGACGAACCAACCAACAACTTGGACATACATACCATTAGCTGGTTAGAAGCCGAGTTGAACAAACGCAAATGCACCATGATCATTATTTCCCATGATAGGCATTTCTTGAATGCCGTCTGTACCCACATGGCCGATATCGATTACGGCGAACTGCGCATTTACCCTGGTAACTACGAATACTTCCTTGCACAATCGTCTTTGATCCGTGAACAATTATTGTCGGGTAACGCCAAGAAGAGTGCCGAGATCGAAGAACTGCAAGACTTCGTCAACCGCTTCGGTGCCAATGCCTCTAAGGCGAAACAAGCCAGCTCGCGCGCGAAAAAAATGGACAAGATCAAACTCGATGAAGTGAAGTCATCCAGCCGTATCCACCCTTCTATTCGTTTCGATGCGGGCAAAAAAATGCATCGCCAAGCACTGATCTTAGAAGATTTAGCCCACGGTTTTGATGGCGAGCTGTTATTCGAAGGCGGCGACTTAATCCTCGAAGCCGGTGCAAAATTAGCGATTATCGGCGAAAACGGCGTGGGTAAAACCACTTTCCTACGTTGCTTAGTCAATGATTTAGAACATAATAAAGGCGTGATCAAGTGGTCAGAAAACGCATCAATCGGCTACTGTCCACAAGACAGCAGTGACGAATTTGATAATGACTACACATTAATGGATTGGATGTCACAGTGGCGCCAACCCAAACATAACGATCTTATGGTACGCGCCATGTTAGGCCGTCTGCTGTTCACCGAAGATGACGCGAACAAGAAAGCCCGTAACTGTTCAGGTGGTGAGAAAAACCGCTTGTTATTCGGTAAGTTAATGATGCAAGACATCAATGTGCTGATCATGGACGAACCGACTAACCACATGGACATGGAAGCCATCGAAGCACTCAATAATGCGTTGAAAGACTTTGAAGGCACTTTGATATTCGTCAGTCATGACCGTGAGTTTGTATCGTCACTCGCAACACGTATCATTGATATTAAAGATAAAAAAGTGATTAACTTCCAAGGCACTTTCGATGAGTACCTTTCAAGCCAAGCTGAAATGGAAGCGAGAAAGAGCGCGTAATGTTGTGCTTTGATAAACCTTAATCGGCTATGTCAGCTTGATTAAAAGAGTCGTCATTGGAAAGCCTACTGACGACTTTTTATCGATATCTAAAGAGCGATATGATTGGTAAAACATGAAGTATTGCTGCTTTGGGCCTTGGATACACAGCTGTCTATTCGTTATCTAGAGTGCTATAATTCATGCACTTAATTGAGGTTGATCCTATGAAAACTAAATCAAAAAATACACAAGTGACTCAAAATCGACTCTATCGCGCTGTGGCCAGTTCAACCGCTATTGAGACGGGTAAAACTACGGCTGAAGTTGAAGCAAAATTGAAGGCCAAAAAAAGCCGTTTCAGTCATTTGACCTTAGCCTAAACTTCATTCGTTTTTAGCGCTGAGCACATCGTTTACCAAACGAGCCATATGTTGATAATCCCCACCCAACCCTGCTTGAATTGACTTAAAATAAAAATCTCTATTTTGTTCCCAAATCCCATAATCAAGTGGGAGATAACCCGCCTTTACTGCCATCACATCGAGTATCAAACGTGACAAACGTCCATTTCCCTCTCTAAATGGGTGAATTAGGATAAATTCCACATGACTTTCAGCCAAGTAACTCACAACTTCATCTCTAGAAAACGAATTTAAACCATTGAACTTGCTTAAATATTCCTTTTCAAACTGAGTGAAAGACTTAAGTATTTGAGCCGCTGCCGTAAATTCGAAACCACCTTTTCCCATATTGACTGTACGCCGCTCACCAGCCCAGTAATAAACATTACCGAGCCATTTTCGATGCCACTCAAAGAGCATACCAACCGATAGATGCTCGCTTTCAATAACACCAGATTGAAACACGTACTCATAAAGCTTTAGTAACAACTGAGTCTCTACCTCTGCCATATCCTCTTCATCGGTTATCGCGAGTTTGTTACGAAGTATATGGCCGCCGGAACCGGGTTCGAATTCATCCTCGGTAGTGCCAATATGATATTTCGACATGATAATAGACCCGCTAACTGTAATAACTAATAGAAAAGCAAATATCCGAGTCACAGACAACTTAACACAACTACTCGATGAGATTGACCACACAAGTCTTTGAAATAGGTATGTAGAAACTATGGGCTATAAATTAGCTTATTAATTTTTTTAACCAATATCTCACGATTTTTAGCCAGTTTAAAAATTGTCGGCAAATGTCGAATGACTATCGGTTCTGACTCGAATACCGCATTGCGATCTTTGGCCTGAATATAATCACGGATCTGAAGCATCATCTGTTTATTAAATGCCCAAAGTGAATGACCTTTAAACTCAAGGGAATAAAATGCGTCATTGGGCCATTCAAGTCGATGTTTCTGTTTTGCCATACACTGATAACAACAAATAAGACCAAGATCTGTACCATCTGTAAAAGCACTGTTTGCCCTATGTTCCCAAGTCGAAGTACCTTGGTATTTTTCTGGCAATTTTTCCCGCCAAGAAGCATCCAATAGCGGAGGGAAAAACAGTACTCCAGGCCATTTATGGGCAAATCTTTGATTAAACAGCTTGATCTCAAACTGCCTACCCTCAAATAAATGCACATCTTTTTTCTCTAAACGAAAAACATGGGCAAAGGTAAAAGTGGCGCAGCCAGCACAATGGGGGCAAGTAACTTCAACTCCGTTTGGCAGGCTAAAAAACTCATAAAATCCTGTCATAGATACGACATTCCAAATGATTTAGAGACTAATTTGGAGCTCATCAATTTTCCAACCACCTTCATTTATCATGCTAATTCTTTGTTTTTCATTCGCCTCCGATGCATTACCACAGAGATCTTTTTGTGCATATTCAAGAACGGCCGTATCCCCTTCTATCACCTGCGACACTAAGGTGAGTGCTTTGCACTTGGCAGCGGCTTTTGAAAATGAAAGATAAGATGCGATCACTTCATCGCGGGACTGCTTCATCTGCTGCATATACTGTGGGAACTTAGACTCAACATCCGCTTGCTTACGTTGGGTATAGTAAGCCTTGTCCTCTTGATAACTCATCCCCTGCTGTACCTTAGCATTGTACTCGTCATAGACTTCGCTCGGCGATTTAGGCGTTGTACAACCTATCAGCACAAGCACAGATATGGGCAGTAAGAAAATCGATTTCATCATCGAACCTCCAAAACTAGACATGTATTATCAATAAAAGTGAAATTGAAAAAATCCCTTTTAGTAACTCTGTCATACCTTTCCTTTAAAAATAGATAATTAAGATTTTTAAACTGAATCAACGCCACGTTTTCCGATCATGATCCAGTTGTTTGATACCATCAGGATAACGTGTAAATAGTTCATCGATTACTTTAGCTTGGCAGCGTTGCTCATTCAATTGCAGCACAGTTGCTTACCTTGGCGAGTGCTAAAAATAAGTGCCATAAAACTGTGAGCATGCTCTAAATTGCTGTATTTGACAGGTCATTGTCTAATGCATTAAAAGGCACAAAGGTCTTTTTATCGAGCCAGAGAGGCGAGCGATTTTGTCCTGCAAGCTGATAAGCCCAAGTCGTAATGGCTTCAGAGCGATCACTCTCACAGACGAAATATCGACTGAGTTCAGAGTGTAACGTTTGGCCATGCTGGATAATATTTTGCTCATACCAGTTATCTTTATGGTGCTGAGCGGCAAGATGATCGCGTTTTTGATTATTACAACTGCTATGAGCGAGGACAAAATTATGGCCTAAATCATTAGGATATCGTGCCCAAGGGATAAAATGATCCACTTCGCCTGTTTCTTTTAATGATTTTTGGCAATAGAAGCATTGGCCTTTTTGGATATCAAGCAGTACAGGTCTAGCATAGGTGATCGTCTGTCTGTCGCTACCAAACAGAAACTCACTTAAATTGCCTTTACTGCCTATAATGACCTGATTTGCTGGAAACTCGGCGATTTTTTGTACCCATTGAGTACGAGCCAATGACACCACTAAATCGTGAAATCGCCTGAAGCAAAATGCGATCCCCGGATTCAACTCGATGTAATTTTTCGTTTTATCATGGGGATAAAGAAAACATTCTTCATTACGTGACAAGTTTTGTAAGCGCCATAAGGGGCCATCTTTAAACGTACCGCGCGTTTTACGCAATAAAGCTGGATAACTAAGATGCGCTTTTAACTGGGATAGACTGTTAACACCTTGATGGCGTAGTTCAATCAAACTGTTGATCAAGGCTGATTGCTTTCCACTATTTTGGATCAAGACAAAATACCCATCATTGGCACCAAAAGGCAAAGAGTGTTGCCAGTAAAGTTCAATAAACTTCTCTACCAAATCATCAATACTGATGGCGGTTTTCAGCGCAGGATCGGCATTGAGTATTAATGGCCGTTCGATACAGATATCGGCGATCGCATGCAGTAAGGCAAATTTGTAAGTTGCAACGAAATCCCCTTCAACTAACAGACGTTGTAAATAGCTAATAAATTCAACTTGTCTTCTCGCATCAATCGGCATTCAGTCGCTCCTGAATAATAACGCTTGCTTCAGGTGCATTTACGTTTGGCATCAGTTTGGGTGTAAAAACTAACGTCTGCCAATGCACTTGTGAGCGACCGAGTTTATCGGTTTCATCTTGGCTCAAATCTAAAAGTCGTAGCTGACAATCTGCAGCAAGTGTGAGCAGTTCATCGGCACTGACTGGGTGCATAACGCGCGCATCGTGGCTTGGGCCATGGCGCAAACTGATGACTAAAAGTCCAGTCGAATTGAGTAAGCGTGAGAGTGTTACTAGTGCAAGTGGGCGCTCTGAGGGAGATAAATGCATCCACACAGCGCTGAGTAAAATCAGATCAAACTGTTGCGCTAGGCCAACCACTTTTTGCAACTGAGGTAAACTATCCTCAATCCAACGCACGGGTAGATCCCTAGTTAACACCTGCCCCATTTTCGCTAAAACAACCGCAGGTTCGACTGCAATAATTTGTGTCTCTTTGCCCTGTGCTTTTTCGGCTAAATAATACACATCCCGGCCAGAACCAGCTCCCACATCCAATATCGACAATGTATTTTTGGTGAGTAGAGGCAAAAGATGATGCAACCAACTCGAATGCACTTCTTCAAAGGTTTTAGACAAATACTGTGCCGCGAGTATTTCGGCGTGGTCATTATAAAACACTGTGCTCACTGACAACGATCCTTTTGCAACAAGTGATTGTTTTTACAGACGCTAACTTATCACAGTCGTATTTGATAAAAAATACATGTCATCATTATCATGCTGTTTTGCATAAAATATTTAGCATTATGTTGTTCGCGATCACTGTGCTGATTTCGGCTATTCGACCCAATATTCTTATCAATACCTATGCAATCTCAGCATTTCCCCGTCGTTTTTGTCGCAGTGGTTTACACTCTATGAGTGAGTGTAAAGATAAGTGCAATTGATTGAATCTGTTACATGCTTCTCCAGAGCAGTTTCTATTTTAGTGTTGGAGTAAACGGGTTTTAACGTCTTGGCGTAGCGTCTACATAGAGATTAAGACCTAGGGCTCAATTATTTAGGATATCTATTGCCTATGAGTTTTGAAGATTCGTTAGAGCAACTTAAACGACAGTTTTTACATGCACTGCCGGATAAAAAGAAACAAATCATTACCCTGTGGATTTCGTTGCGTAAGAATTGGAATGCACACATGCTGTCGGCTGTGTATCGCGAGGTGCATAACTTAAAAGGGTCGAGCGAGACCTTTGGATTGTCGGATACCAAACACATAGTCGATAAACTTGAGCTGCAGCTTAAAGGGTTGCTCAATGCGCCAACCCCCGAACTTCATACTATCAAAGGCTTAGATACCCTCTTCCACCAGTTGTTGCAAAACAATATGCGCGGTCAACCGTCGCCGCCTGTGGTGGAGGCGCAAATGCAGCAAAGTCCCTATAAACCTGCTAAGGCGCGGCATGAGCACCATATTGCCATCATAGAAGACGATGGGAATGTCGGCGCTATGATCACAAAGCAGCTGCGAGAGTTCGGTTTTAGTGTGCAGCATTTTTTGAATTTCACGAGCTTTCTGGTGGTGCAAAATAAAACGCCCTTCGATCTGATTTTATTAGATTTAATTCTACCCGATTGGACTGAAGAGGCCTTGTTCGAAGCCGCCACTGAGTTTGAGAAGAATAATACCCGAGTGTTTGTTTTATCCTCGCGGGGAGATTTTGACATGCGGCTATTGGCCATTCGTGCCAATGTCAGCGAATATTTTGTCAAACCCGCTGAGACCACTTTATTAGTGCGCAAAATCCATCAATCCCTCAAAATGTCAGAGAAACAACCCTTGAAGGTGTTACTGGTGGATGATCAACAATCTATGGTGGATTACTTTTCAAGTCTGTTACGCAGTCACGGTTTGATGGTAAAAGGGTTATCGAGTGCCGAGCAAGTCTTGCCTGCCCTTGAGCAATTTGAGCCTGATTTGTTTATCTTCGATTTGTACATGCCCGAAGTGAACGGGCTTGAGCTGGCAAAGATGATCCGTCAATTGGACAAATACACCTCGAGCCCAATTCTCGTGTTGAGCTCTGATGATACGATGCAGAATAAAGTCAGCATCATACAAGCGGGATCAGATGACTTAATTTCAAAGCAAACCGCGCCGAGTTTATTCGTCGCGCAGGTGATTTCCCGTGCGCAACGGGGTCATGATATTCGCAGTTCGGCTAGTCGCGACAGCTTAACTGGGCTGCTAAATCATACCCAAATTCTGGTGGCTGCGAGACGCTGTTTTAACGTAGCGAAACGGATTAACTCTCAAGTTTGTATCGCTATGTTCGATTTAGATCACTTCAAAAAGGTCAACGATACTTATGGTCATTCCGGTGGTGATAAGGTGTTGTTGGCATTTGCCCACCTGTTACAACAATCCTTACGTCAAACTGACTTTACCGGCCGCTACGGTGGTGAAGAATTTATGTTAGTGCTGCCAGATATGCAAAAACCACTGGCGATTGCCAAGTTGAATGCGATCCGTGAAAGCTTTAGCCATATCGTATTTGTTGAAGATGGCGTCGAATTTAAGGTGACGCTCAGCGGCGGTTTAGCCTTTTCGGATCAATGTGAGGAATTTCAAGATTGCCTGTTACTGGCAGATAAAAACCTTTACGAAGCTAAGCGTTTAGGTAGAAATCAACTCGTGGTTTCTACGACTGACTAACCCTAAACAGAATGAGCCACTGCAGCGCACAAATCAGTTCGGCGTAATGCTCTTCCTGCGAGACTCACGTTCTATTCGTTACTTTTTAATCCCACTCAGCGTGGGCGGTCACAGTGAGCTTAAATGGTTAATGAGCTTGCTCGGCATCTGCGATAACTCCACTACATAATCTACTGCACGGCACTTTATTGCTTCTCGTGGCATGCCAAATACCACACAACTTTGTTCATCTTGGGCAAATGTAGTGACGCCTTTTTGGTGTAACGCCACCATGCCTTCGGCGCCATCTTTGCCCATACCGGTTAAAATCATCGCGCTCATATTGGGCGCGGCACATTGGGCCAAGGCCGTAAACATCACATCGACCGAAGGTCTGTGGCCACTGACCTTTTCATCTTGGGTTAATTTAACTTTATAACTACCACCCACTTTGATGATCTCAAGGTGATGATCGCCAGGGGCAACATAGGCATAACTGGGTAAGAGTCGTTCCCCATGCTCGGCTTCTTTGACAGTAATCCGTGACTGTCGATTTAAACGTTCCGCAAAAGTGCGGGTAAACCCCGCTGGCATATGTTGGGTGATCACTATCGGCGGCATAGCCGCGGGTAAATGTTGTAATACATAAAGAATGGCTTCAGTACCGCCAGTAGATGCGCCTATCGCGACTAAATGCTGTGTCAGGGTTGTATTGGCCAATATTGGCCGCTTACTTGAAACAGGGCGTACTGGCTCAACAAATTTCTGCGGCTTGATGATTTTGGCTTTCGCGGCAGATTTGATCTTATCTAAAATCAAATCCTGATAATCATGAATACCTTGGGGCGAGTCTAATTTCGGTTTAGGGATAAAATCCACCGCGCCTAAGGCCAAGGCATTAAAGGTCGCATCAGCGCCCTGCTCGGTTAACGATGAAATCATCACTACTGCAGTGGGTCTGGCTTTCATCAAGCGATCCAAAAATGTTAAACCGTCTACTTTGGGCATTTCGATGTCTAAGGTAATCACATCGGGGCGAAATTGGTTCACCAGATCTTTGGCCTCGTAGGCATCGGCAGCAAGCCCAACCAGAGACAGTTCAGAGTCAGCCTCAATCATTTTACCGAGCAAGCTGCGCATTAGCGCAGAATCGTCAACAACTAACACTTTGATCGTCATAACTTAATCACCAAATAGTTCAACGTCGCCGCCCGAAGGTAAATTACGAACCCGTAAACGGTACTCACTTTCCCTGTCAAGAATTGTGCTGTTATGCATGGATTTAATTTTGCGGACTTTCACTTTTCCCGTATGGGGAAAAAAATACACTTTGCGCGGATACACATCGAGTAAATCGGCAGCAACGATAGGGATATTTTCCAGATTGAGATATTCAATCACAAACTCAGCATTACGCTCACCAATGTTGTGCACAGTAAAACTGCGTAACATATTGCCGCCCCCAAACACCTTAGCTTCGAGTGAGTTACGCTGCGCGCCAAGCTTGAGCAAGTCGTTGATTAACAACTCCATGGCATACACGCCGTAACGGGCAGAATCGGCGAGCACCCCAGTACAATTGCTATTGTCACTTGGCAATAAAAAGTGATTCATTCCGCCAATTTTGAGCTTAGGATCATACAAGCACACTGAGACGCAAGAGCCTAACACTGTCACTATCATGGTATCTTCACGGGTCGCAAAATACTCGCCGGGTAATATTTTTACCGCATCGCAACCAAAATGATGATCGTGATAGCGATTCGGCTCTGCAATAGCATATTCGATATTAGGTTTTAGCACTCATGAGCCCCTTCACTGGCCGATAGGTTGTTTGACCAACGGCAGTGATGATTTGCGGGAACATATTAAAATTTTCCGAATGTCCCGCAATATACAGCCCATCCTCGCTAAGGGAGTTCATCATGTGTTTTAATATGACTTCCTGCGTTTCTTTATCGAAATAAATCATTACATTACGGCAAAAAATCATATCGATTGGCGTTTTTAGCGGCCAAAATGAATCGAGTAAATTGATGCGGGTAAACTTGAGCATCTGCTTTAATTCAGGCACAACGCGCACATTACCCAACTGTGAACCGCGTCCGCGGTGAAAAAACCGTTTCTTACGGATATCGCTGACAGTATCGATCCTGTCTAAGGGATAAATGCCCATTTCAGCCTTTTTAAGCACGCCGCTGTCGATATCGGAAGCAATGATCTCGATAGGCGTTTTAAAACTGTTGAAATGTTCAGCGACGACAATCGCAATCGAGTAAGGTTCTTCCCCTGTGCTACTGGCCGCACACCAGATCCTGCGAGTGTCAGGGTTATCGATTAAATACTGTTTTAACACCTCAAAGTGATGCGGCTCCCGAAAAAATGCCGTTTGATTAGTGGTTAACGCATTGATAAATTCTTGGTGTTCATTTTCATGGCTTAACAGATACTCAAAATAAGCCGAAAATCCGGCTAATTTCAATGTTCTGATCCGCCGCACTAAACGGCTATACACCATAGCATCCTTGCTATCAGCGAGTTTGATCCCCGCTAAGCGGTACAGCGTCGTCCTCGCGGTATTAAAGTGCACCGAGGTATAGGCAAACTCTCGTTCCAATGGTTTGTTTTCACTCAATTAAAATTCTTCCCATTCATCTTGATCTTGCTTAATGGGCTTCATCGCATTGGTTTTAGGTTTCTCTGTCACTCTGGCTCTTGCCATAGGTTGAAGCTGCTGTTTGATGGGCTTCATCGCCTTCGCTTTGGGCGCCGCTAATCTCGCGTTGCTGCGTCTTGGGGCTTCATCTTCGTCTTCCACGCGAAAACTGGCGACACTGTCTGAGAGTTGCTGCGCTTGGGATTGCATGCTTTCAGCTGCGGCGGCCGCTTCTTCAACCAATGCCGCATTTTGTTGCGTCATTTCATCCATTTGCACTACGGCTTTGCTGATCTCATCGATACCGATGGCCTGCTCATTAGACGCTGAGGCGATTTCCGCCATGATGTCGTTCACCCGTTTAATGGCGATGACGATTTCCTTCATGGTATCGCCGGACTTACCGACAAGGCTGTTGCCACTCTCGATTTTAGACACCGAATCCGAAATCAATGCCTTGATATCTTTAGCGGCATTGGCCGAGCGTTGGGCTAAACTGCGCACTTCTGATGCGACTACAGCAAAGCCACGGCCTTGCTCACCCGCCCGCGCAGCTTCAACGGCGGCATTAAGCGCTAAGATATTGGTTTGGAAAGCAATACCATCGATAACACCAATAATGTCGGCAATCTTACGCGCCGATTCATTAATCGATGCCATGGTCTGGACAACTTGCTGGATAAGCTCACCGCCATCCACTGCGACTTCAGCCGCTTTAGAGGCTAAGGCATTGGCTTGACTGGCGTTATCCGCATTGAGTTTCACTGTACCTGTGAGTTCCTCCATGCTGGCCGAGGTTTGCTCTAGGCTCGAAGCTTGCTCTTCGGTGCGGCTGGATAAATCTGCGTTACCTTGGGCTATTTCTGCCGAAGCGGTATTGATGGTATCCGCAGCTCGTTGAATATCTTGGATCATGAAGGATAACTTTTCAGCCGTTTGATTTGAGTAATTTTTCAAATCATCAAAGGTGCCTTCATAATCGTTATAAATGCGAGTGGTCAAATCGCCATCCGCTAGCGCCATCAGCACACGCGCCACATCTTGCAATCCACGTTCCGAGGTTTCAATTAACGAGTTTAAATTGTTCGCCAGCATTAAAAAGAAACCTTGCTTGCCATTTGTTTCCGCCCTTTGGGAGAAATCACCTGCCGCTGCGGCTGTGACTATGCGGGAAATTTCTTGTTCGGTTTGGACTTCAATGGTGCGGTCGAGCCATTCAACCACAGTCCCTAAGCGCTCACCTTCTTTAGACACTATGGGGCTAGCGGTTAAACGAAAGTGGCAACTGGCCACCTTAATAAGCGATTCATATTTACGGTCTAATTTATCGAGTAAACTTGCTTGGTGGGCAGGATTGCGGTGGAAGATATCCATCGAGCTGCCGAGGATTTTATCCACGGAAAAATGCGGTAAGGCTTGTCTGATCTCACTTTCAGAATGGCGCAACATAGTTTCGACCGAGCGATTCATATAAATGATCGTACGGTTAGCATCGGCTATCATGACGTTGGTACTGGTATTATTGAGCGCTTCGAGGATGCGCTGGGTTGCTCGCTCGGCTTCGATACTTTCGGTGCGGTCTATCCACTCAACACCTGTGCCTAAATGCTTATTTTCAGCGGTGATAATCGGCGTCAGAATCAACCTAAAGGTACGTTTGCCTATGGTGATTTGCGCGGTATGGGATTGGGTTAGACGTTCTAATAAATTGCGCTGATGTGCAGGATTTTTATGGAAAATGTCGATATTACTGCCGATCAGTTTGGCAACCGAGAACTGAGGTAACTCTTTACGAATATCGTCCTCTGCCTCTTGCAGTAAACGGACGACGGCTTTATTCGCATAAATAATATTGCGCTGACTGTCAGCGATCATAAAGCTGTTGCCACTGTTATCAAGTAGCTGAAAATAGCGCTGACGCTCTTCATCCCTTTGCTCACGCGCCTCATCATTGCCAAAAAAATTGAAAATACTCATTATTGTTACTCCTGATCAGTCAGACTATTTGCATCAATTAGACCCAGCTCATCACTGCTGATCAGAGCCTGAATATTTACTAAAATGATCATCTTATCCTCGACCGTGGCTAAGCCTTTGAGGTAGCGGCTATCGAACGCCACCCCAAATTCTGGGGCGGGTAAGATTTCCTCCGCCGACAGCTTAATCACATCGGAGACGGCATCGACCACTATGCCGACTATACGTTCAAACACGTTGAGCATAATAACGATAGTGAACTCGTTATAAGTGGCGGTTCCAACAGCAAATTTCATCCGCAAATCCACTATGGGCACTATGTCACCGCGCAAATTAATCACGCCTTTTATAAAACTGGGGGCGTTGGCGATTTTAGTGACCGACTCATAACCGCGAATTTCTTTGACGGACATAATATCGAGGGCATAGTGCTCTTCGCCTAACATAAAGCTTAAAAACTCCACCTCATCATGGGCGTTGTATTCCACTTTGGCGGTCATAGTTGATCGACTCTCCATGGCTATTTCCTTAATTTTTAATGTGCAGAGCGAGCGATTCGACATCGAGGATCAACGCGACGCTGCCATCGCCCATGATGGTGGCGCCGGAAACACCGGGGATCCTGCGATAATGTTTTTCAAGACTTTTAATCACCACTTGCTGCTGGCCAACTAAGGCATCAACGCACAGGCCAAAGCGCTTGTGGTTGCTTTCGAGCAATACGACTATGCCCTCTTCTGGGCAGCGGGCATTGGGCTCAATTTCCATCAGCTGATAAAGATTGAGCAGAGGTAAGTACTCTTCACGTACTTTTAAGAGTCTTTCTTTGGCGAGAAATTTAAGTTGTTCCGTTTGCGGCTGAATAGATTCTATGATGTGCACTAAGGGCAGAATGTAGATCTGATTTCCCACGGAAACCGTCATACCATCGACAATGGCGAGCGTGAGTGGCAACTGGATTTCAAAGGTTGAGCCTTGGCCCTCAGTGGATTCAATATCAATGCGTCCACCTAAGGCTTCAATATTACGGCGCACCACATCCATACCAACACCACGGCCAGACACATCCGTGACTTCCTCCGCAGTAGAAAATCCTGCGGCAAAAATCAATTGCCAGACTTGCTTGTCGCTACTGTTATCAGCCACTTGCAAACCGTTTTCCCGCGCCTTTTGAATAATGCGTTCACGATTTAAGCCCGCGCCGTTATCGTGCACAGCGATAACGATATTGCCGCCCCTTTGACTGGCTTTAAGGGATAACACACCTACTTCGGATTTACCCGCTGCGAGCCGTTTTTCAGGTTTTTCGATACCGTGATCTAAACTATTGCGCACTAAGTGGGTCAGCGGATCGACGAGCTTTTCAATCATTCCCTTGTCAATTTCTGTGTTGCCACCTTCAATCACGAGATTGACGTTTTTACCCAGTTGCTCAGAAAGATCCCTCACCAAACGATTGAAACGGTTAAACACAAAAGATACCGGCAGCATACGTACCGACATCACAGCTTCTTGCATCTCACGGGTATTACGTTCCAATTCATTGAGCGCAGTCTTAAGGCGTTCGCCTAAATCGCCCGTCATCTCGTTACCAATGAGAGTCAACATGGACTGAGTGATCACCAGCTCGCCCGCGAGATTAACCAAAGTATCTATCTTAGAGGTTTCGACCCTTAAGGTGGCATCCTGAGCCGGCGTGGCTGGTTTTTTAGTCGCTGTTTTCACCTCTGTGGTATTGGGCTTTGGGGCAACGGATGAGTTTGATGTTGCGTTTGAACTCAGTATTGCAGGTGAGCTTGCTTTCACAGAAGGACTCGTGGGCACGGTTGAATCAGGTGCGGTGGACTCAGTCGCTTTGGCTTTAAATAAGATGTTTTTGGATTGGCTACTTCCAGTTTCCTTGGCTTGATGTGCTCGAGTGGTCGCTGGCTTATAAACCTTCTGCACTAGCGGTTTTGAACTTAATAACTCGATTTCATTAGCGAAGGATTCTGGCGTTAATGCTTCAAAAAAACCAAAGCCTAACTCATCATCGTCAATTGTCACATCACACAGCTCAGCAATACACTCTTTATTATTTGCCACACTGTCAGCGCTGATGTCTTCCGCTTGATAAGCCTCATCAAAAAATCCAAAGTCTTCACCTTCGATGGCAATATCACGTGCCATTTCATCTTCAAAAAATCCAAAACCCAGATCTTCTGCCGCCACTGGTGCGGTGGGTGTTGCATTTATGATGGGAGTGCTAGCGGCGTCTGTACCATTACGTATCGCAACTGATGAACTAAAAGGCTCACCATTTAACGCTGCAACCAACTGGCTTTTACTGTATTCGACCTCCTGCCAATCAATCTGCTCTTCTTCGCGGTACAAGCTCAAGATATGGGATAACGTGTCCACAGTACTCAGCAGTAAATCGATAATGGATGACGTTAATTGGAAGTTACCCTTACGGGTTTTATCCAGCAGGTTTTCCATCACATGGGTGACACTGGTTAATGCGGTAAAACCAAAAATACCACTGCCGCCTTTTATAGAATGTGCAGCACGGAAAATGGTGTTCAGTTCTTCAGGATCGGGAGAAGCAAGGTCCAATGCCAATAGCAATTGTTCCATATTTTCAAGATGTTCATGACTTTCTTCAAAAAAGACCTGATGGAACTCGGCCATATTGATGGACATAGCGCACCCCGTTGCAGTTAACCCAGCACTTTAGCCGTAATAGCCAACAACTTTTGAGGATCAAAGGGTTTTACCATCCATCCCGTCGCACCCGCGGCTTTCCCTTGGGCTTTCATGTCATCGCCCGCTTCCGTGGTGAGCATAATGATCGGCGTACGCATAAATGCCGACATAGCACGTAAGGATTTAATTAAGGTCAGCCCATCCATTCGAGGCATATTTTGGTCTGTCAGAATGAAGTCAAATCTCTGCCCATTACAGATATCGAGTGCTTCTCGACCATCTTTGGCCAGTACCACTTGATAATTAGCCGATTTAAGGGTCGCTTCGACCATTTGTCGAATCGCTGCGGAATCATCAACAATTAATATTCTTTTACTCATGCGCTATTCCATTATGACTTTAGTTATATTCCCTGGCGGTACTAATTCGTAGGTCTTAGATAATGTTTTCACCAGTGAGAGACCGCGCCCAGACAACTGAGGAATGTCCGCCATCAAATTTTCATCACCCTCAAAGCCTTTGCCACTGTCAGCCACGCTAATATGTAATTCATCCTGCGATGAACGCCAGATGATGCTCACTTTTACCCAATCATTTTCCGTGAGCCTATCTGCAAAACTGTCCCTAATACTATGGTACAGTTCGAAGCCTTCTGGATCATTTTTTAGTCGAGAATCTAATTTTAGTACACCATGATCAATGGCGTTGCTAAATAACTCTGCGACAACAGTAAAAACCCGTTGACAGAAATTAGTCGCAAATCCCAATATGCTGAGAAACTGATTCAATGAACTTAAATAATCAGCGCTGAGTAACATAGGCCCTGCAATACTGACATCCCAGCTGAACTCACCATCCATAATGGCTTTAATACGACTAACATCACGATCTTGATGCCAAGTGTTTAATCGTTCAAAATCTAAGGTACAAATAGTGATGTCATCGGCAATATTTTCAGCAGGACAGTACTCATGCATATTGTTCTCTAAATATTTGACTAGACCACCGGACAAATGAATAAATAGATCTTTTAATTTATCAATGCCAAATGGATTGCCGTCATGGGTATATTGCTCTATTAAACCATCACTAAAAAGGCAAGCATGTCCATGGGATGGTAAATCAACCGTAACAATATCCGCTATAAAAGTATGCGGAGGTAAAATACCAAGGGCCATATTTGTCGATTTAAATTTATCAATGGATTGATTACTGACTGAACGAGAATGGTCAGTTTCTTTAATATTGTGGTTTGTTAAACAGTCAATCCCCCCCGTTTGAATATACACGGGGGGCATACCACCATTCCAAATATGTAATTTATTACGATTAAAATCGGCTTCTAAAATAATACAGGCAACAAATCTGTCTTCAGGGTTTTCTCGATGGAGCTTAGCATTCAGTTCATAAATTAACGTAACTAAAGAAAATCCCTTTGAAACCATGGCCCTAAATGTACTGGCAACACGCATGATGGGCATGGCAGCACTCAGGCCATGACCCGTTGAATCGGCGAGAATTAAGAAGAAATTGCCATTAGGCGCTATGCCATTGAGGATAATATCACCGCTAAAATTGGCACTGGCTTGGCAATAAGTATGTACAAAATAAAAGTCAGTATTATCAATATTGACTAAGTGCTCAAATAAATGCCGGGCCATGTGTTCTTCTCGGGCCTTTTCATAAAGCATTTTTTCAAGTTCAATTCTTTGATGCTCTACTTTATGCTGAAGTTGCACCCGGGTAAGTAAACATTCAACCTTGTACCAAAATATTTCAACATTTATCGGTTTAACAACAAAATCCAAAACCCCCATTCTAAAACAGGCTAATACGGATTGATTTTCTTTTGTCTCGCTCATGACTATAACAGGTGTTTCTTTTTTATCCTTATTTAACTTGTCCAGTAACGCCAGTGCGGTACCATCCTTTAACCAATAGTTAATCAGAATTAAATCAACCGTATTTTGCGTTATTTCAAATAAACCTTCTTCTAGATCACTACAGACAATGACGTTGTAACCTTTGCTATGAATAAAGTCACTTATCCTTTGACTCGCAATAGCGTCATCATCGATAACTAAAATAAAATGTTCCGGCTGAGTAAGCGATACCATAATGAGTGTTACTCTATGATGTAGATTTTCTGCATATTGGCAATACTAAGGATTTCATTCGCCTGACCATGTGCACCTTTTACAGACGTAGAAATATGTAACTCCTGCGCCTTACGATGCAGCAATACCATCATGCCTAAAGCAGAACTATCGAGGTAAAGCACTCGACTAAAATCTAAAATAATATGGTTAACCTCTGGAAGCGTTAAAATATCTTGATAATCACTGGTGAATTTCTTGTGGTAATAAAAGTCAAAGCGCTCTGGCAATGAAATAACTTTAATATTTGACATTGTGTTATCCCTAATTAAAAGAGTTCAATTTCACCACAGGTAATTTGATCCCTTGAAACGGGATTATGAGTCTCCTGACGTCGGCGACTCATTTGTATTGTGATGTCATCACCCTTAATGCCAAACTCCTGTTGTGACATAGTGGTGACGCGATTGAGCGATTCTTTTAAATGGTTTAGGGACTGATTTGTGTAAATCAGGCTTTGGGAAGTAATATCACTGAACTGCAATCCCCGAATAGTATCCGAGATGGCTTGTTCTAGTTCATGTGCCGATGAATCGATACGTTCAATCACTTGAGAATCCTTCTCTGCTTTAACGATAATCTGCCTTAGTGCAGTATCTATATCCTTTTTTGCATCAATAATATAAGTCATATCTTGAGCGGCGACTTTACTCACGTGTACGGTTAATTGTTCAATCTGAATTTGAATTGATTTAAGCTGTTTTTGTATGCTTTCACTAAAACCTGCGCTACGAGTGGATAAAGCGCGCACTTCATCTGCCACAACGGCAAAGCCTCTACCCGCATCACCCGCCCGCGCCGCTTCAATTGCCGCATTTAAAGCGAGCAAATTAGTCTGGGACGAGATTTGATCTATGTCTTGCAAGGCTTTCATTGCTTGAGGCATAGACTCGTAGATGAGATTCACTTTTTCCAACAACTCCATAGTTGATGCCGACATCTCTATGGTGGATTGAATAAAGCGCTCTAACGTCATTGAGGTATTGTTGGCAAATTGCTTCATTTGATCTGAATGGAATAACTCAGCATCATCAGTACTCTTAACGAGATCTGAAATAAATCCTGTCTGCTCCGTCATTAACCGCCCTAAACCATCGAATGACTCACCGAGCAAATTGACTGCGTCACCTTGCACCGCTAGCACACTGTCAATGTTAGCCTCGCAGCCGTTAAGTGTCGTGATTGACTCTTGATACAGATTGATATGGGCTTGCCAATCCGCGGCAAGTTGGTTGTTGAAGGACTTATCATCATGCTGTTGAACTGACTGCATTTGCTGGTGCTGATAAAATTGCCACAGCAACATAATCAAAACAGAAATAACCGGACCAATAGCCCACAATGTCATCAAACTCAGCGCATATCCAACGCCTGCCGCGAGCACCGCAACGACCCCATCCTTGTATGTCATATGGACTTCACAATAATTGTACAGTGATTAAAAAGTAGTTTCATATTGGGTGATTTTCAAACACGAAAGTGAAATTATTCACATTGTTACGTGTCGCAATGCGGAAAATGCAGTTATCGCGATATAAATCCTCAGCATTGAGCGCTAATTCTCAGTAAATTGCCGTAAATTCATGATTTGCTAATAAACTTGTCTTAATGGAACCAGAAACTTAACTGTGCAGTCCTCATACCCTAGGTTACACTGGAAGCGTCATGGATTGGGATGGAATCGCTTATGAGTCAACGTACATTAAACTCTTTATTTAAACCGACTTCCGTTGCCATTATCGGCGCTTCGAATACCGAAAAACGCGCGGGTAATGTGCTGATGAAAAACCTACTATCGAGTGGTTTTTCTGGGCCTATCATGCCAGTCACCCCTAAGTATCGGGCAGTGATGGGTGTGCTCGCCTATCCCAATATTGAAGCCTTACCCATCAAACCGGATTTAGCGGTTATTTGTACCCGCGCTTGCCGTGTGCCCGCCATCGTTGAAACCCTTGCGCAATTTGGCTGTAAGGTGGCCATTATTATGGCAGCAGGGATGGCGCAGGAATTTAACGAAGATGGCGTGAGCCTGCTCGACCTTGCCATGCAAAATGCTAAGCGTTACGGGATGCGCATTCTGGGGCCAAATAGCTTAGGAATGCTATTACCCCCATTGGGATTAAACGCCAGCTTAGCCCACGCCAGCGCCCTACCGGGCAAAATAGCCTTTGTGTCTCAATCGGCAGCTATTTGTACAACGGTACTCGATTGGGCCAATAACAAAGGTATTGGCTTTTCCTCCTTTATCTCCCTCGGTGATGCCACCGACATTAACTTTGACGAACTGCTCGATTACCTCGGCCGCGATAGCCGCACCAGCGCCATCATGCTTTATATCGACTCGGTGAATGAGAAGCGCCATTTCCTCTCGGCCGCTCGAGCCGCTTCACGCAATAAACCAATTCTAGTGATTAAATCGGGCCGTAGCGCCGAAGGTGCCCGCGCCGCAAAATTGCATACGGGCGGTGTTGGCGGTAACGATGCAGTGTATGAAGCGGCGTTTCGCCGTGCAGGTATGTTGCGGGTTAACGATTTAATTGAACTGTTTGCCGCGGTTGAAAGTTTAGCGCATTCCAATCCGCTGCAAGGTGAGCGCTTAGGGATTATCAGTAATGGTGGCGGCCCCGCGGTGTTAGCTGTGGATGAACTCATTATGCGCGGCGGTAAACTGGCGGAGTTATCAGAAGATACCATAGCCAAATTAGAAGCTGTGTTACCGAATACTTGGTCAAGGCAAAATCCCATTGATATTATTGGTGATGCGAACGCATCACGATATGCTAAAGCTTTGACTATCTTGATGGATTCCAATGAACTTGACGCTATTTTGGTCTTGCACTCCCCTTCAGCACTCGGTGAAAGTGTTGAGATAGCTGATGCTTTGGTGAGTGTGATCCACGCGCATCCCAAAAAGAATCGCCTCAATATTTTGACTAACTGGAGCGGTGAAGACTCGGCTTATCAGGCACGAAAACGCTTCACTAAGGGCGGTATATCCACCTACCGTACACCCGAAGGTGCTGTGGGTGCTTTTATGCACATGGTTGAATACCGTCGTAACCAAAAACTGCTGCAAGAAGTGCCGCAATCGATCCCCGATAATATTCCGACAGATAGCCTCACGGCGCGCAAATTACTGCAAGCGGCTCAAGCTAAAGGAAAATCGGTACTGGAAACCCATGAGGCCAGCCCTATTTTGCGTGCTTATGGGCTTAACACCATAGACACTTGGTTTGTGAAAGATGCCGATGAAGCGGTGGCCATTGCGAATGAAGCGGGCTATCCCTTAGCGTTAAAAGTGCAATCCCCTAACATCTTGCATAAGTCCGATGTGCACGGAGTGATGCTCAATTTAACCTCGGCTGAAGATATCCACCACGCCGCGAATGCGATTACTCAGAGGGTGCATCAAGCCAATCCCGAAGCCATTATTGAAGGCATGATAGTGCAGAAAATGGCGTTGACCGCTGGCGCGCAGGAAATCCGCGTGGCCGTGATAAGCGATCCCGTCTTTGGTCCGGCGATTTGCCTTGGCGAAGGTGGCTCAGAATGGGACCCCACCAATGATGCTGCCGTTGCCCTGCCTCCCCTGAATATGGCACTGGCGCGTTATATGGTGATCCAAGCGTTAAAGACCCATAAGTTAAAAGACAGACATTTACCACTGGGCCTAGACATGAATGCCCTGTGCGTGATGTTAACGCAAATATCCCATATTATTATCGATTGCCCTGAAATCGCCTCGTTAGATTTAAACCCAGTACTGGCCGCGGGTGAAAACATCACTCTGCTCGATGTGAATATCCGTTTGCATGATGCCAATGCCGACAGTTCATCGCGGATGGCCATCATGCCCTATCCGAAGGAATTAGAAGAATTCGCTGAGCTTAAAAATGGCCTTAAGGTAATGCTAAGGCCGATTTTGCCCGAAGATGAGCCTAAACATTTGGCCTTCGATAATTCGTTATCCGATGAAGACAGATACAAACGTTATTTTGGGGTGCGCTCGAAAATGACCCATGAAGAAATGGCGGTATTAACTCAAATCGATTACGCCCGTGAGATGGCCTTTATCGCCACGGCTAAGGGACCCGATGGCGATGACATCACTTTAGGTGCCGTGCGTGCATCTATTGACCCTGATAATACCGAGGCCGAGTTTGCCATGGCGGTGCGTGGCGATCATCAAGGTATAGGGTTAGGCAAATTGTTACTCGAAAAATTGATCAAATATTATCAGGCCAACGACACGCCCGTGCTCACCGGCTTTACCATGTTTGAGAATCGCAATATGGCCAGTCTTGCCAAGAGTCTCGGTTTTAAAGTGACCTTCGATATGGAGGAACATTTGATCAAAATGCACATGGATTTAAAACCGCCCAGTGATCAATAGCTCCTACCCAGACGAACAAAAACGCCGCAAATCATTGCGGCGTTTTTTACCCTAAGCAATTGATTATTTAACAAAATAGCGACCGAGCTAATACTTAACGCCTTGAAACATCGACACTCGCACCCACATTCTCAGCCTCTAACACAGTTACGGCCTTCGGACTTAGCTTGGTACAGTGCTTTATCGGCGCGACTAAACAGCGTTTCAGCATCATCCCCCTGTTGCAATGAGGCCATCCCAATCGAGACAGTAATCGCGCCAAGGGAAAGCTTTTTGTCTTTCCCTACCGTTAAGCGCCGCTCAGAAATACGTTCACGCAGATTTTCAGCCACTTGCAATGCGTCGTGAAAATGGGTGTTAGGTAGCACCACCACAAATTCTTCGCCGCCATAACGCGCAACAAAGTCATCCCCACGCACACATTGCTTTAAGGCTAATGCGACATAGGCCAATACTTTATCACCCGTTAAATGACCATAGGTGTCGTTAAAGGCTTTAAAATTATCGATATCAATCAGTAAGAGACTACAGCGGATCTGGTGATCTTGTGAACGGTAGATTTGATCCTGAATACTCAGCTCATAGGCGCGGCGATTATGCAGAGACGTTAATTGGTCTGTCATCGCTGCGAGGCTAAGATTTTCCATTTCAGATTTAAGATTTTGTACTTCTTGGCCCATGGTACACAGACTTTGCTCCATCTCACGGTTGTTGATAAGTAGCATCTGTATCTCATCGACCACACCATCAACCAGCTCGTTCAAGGTATTGATATCGGGATTAGTCTGTAATCGCAAACCAAACTCGGCTAATGAGCCAGAAAATGCCGCGGTTCCTTGACTCAACTGGCTGATTTTATTCAACAGGCTATTGATCAAGATTTGTGTTTCAATCTGAACATTTTCAATCACTTCTGGTGACTGTTCTTGGATAAAGGTTTTATAAAGACTGGTATTAACTTCCTTGGTAAAAGAGACCGAATTCGCCAAAAAACCATCAATCGCGCGATTTAAATCGAGATTTGTACCTGCAAAATATTCATACCAAACAGTGTAATTTTCAGGAGTAACAGGAATATCGAGGGCAGACATTTGCGGCACGGCCAAACGCAAAATTTGCGCGGCAGAATCAAGTTCTTTATTTTCTGCAGTAGAAGACATAAATCGCGAACCATAGATTTGTTATGTTTTTGTATATATTAAGTTAACCCAACTGATTCGATTTGGATATGGGAGAAATCAATTATTATGACAGGGAGCAAAAGAAAAGAGGATGTTGCCATCCTCTTCCTCATCATGGTGTCGAACCAACTAGAACGAGCTAAACCTCGCGACAATTAAGTCCACAATTAACCGCGGCAGCGAGCAAAGATATCTAATTCAGGCTGATATACCTCAGTTTTGATATTCATTAGTCCCAATAGACTATCGAATAAATTGTCATGGGAGAAACCACCTTTCGCCGCATGCTCAGCCAAACAATCCATATCCAATTGATTATCTTTGCTAAAATCTTTTGACACCCAAGCAAGCATAGGAATGCTCGTCTGCTCAATCGGTGCGATACTGTAAGGCGCGCCATGTAAATACATGCCTTTTTCGCCTAAAGACTCGCCATGATCGCTCAGATACAACATGGCTGGATCAAATTTATCTTGTTGATTTTCTAATTTTTTAACCACTTCGCTAATAATATAGTCAGTGTACAAAATACTATTGTCATAGGTGTTCATCAGCTCATCTTCACTGCAGTTTTGTATATCACTGCGCTGACAATCCGGTGTGAACTTACGGTGTTCTGCTGGATAACGTAAAAAATAAGTTGGGCCATGACTACCAATGACATGCAATACAATCACGGTATCTTTGCGTTCTGCGTTGGCTAAGGCTTCATCTAATTTGTTCAGTAACACTTGGTCGAAACAATATTGGCCAGTGCACAACTTAGGATCACTGTTCAAATCAATGGTTATGTTTTCAACTTGGTCACACACCCCTTTACAGCCAGAATCATTGTCAAACCACTGCACTTTAATACCGCCATGATCCAACACATCAACGGCGGTGTCTTGAGCATAGGCACGGCGTGAATCGTAATCTTCCCGTCCCATGCGAGAAAACATGCAAGGCAAAGATACCGCCGTTGCCGTGCCACATGAATGGGTATCTTTAAAGACTATTAATCCTTGGTCTTGGGTATGAGCGTTGGTTGGCTTGTCGTAGCCATAATACTGATAACTCATTGAACGCGCGGTTTCCCCCACGACGAGGACTAATAAATTCGGTTTTCCATTTGAGTTGGCACTGACATTTTTTGCATCGAGGCCAAGTTGCTGATATTCCATTGGCGTTTGCAAGTACTGCACATTGATGTACTTAGAGACAGCGCCGATAAAATATGTCGGCACGATGTAACGTTTTAGCTCGTCGTTGTTACGGCCAAAGGCCGCGTAATCTTGAAAATAGAAGAAAGCAATAATGCCCAGTCCTGCCAACATCGCTAGCATAAAAAGCACTTTATGCAGTAGTTCTTTTAGGAAAGGTTTGTACTGAATATCCGCTTTATAGATAAGGTACGCGGGTAAAATCCCTGTCAGTAACATATTCATTATCGAAGCAAAATTCACATACATGAACGCTTCGGCATGATTGGTTTGGAAAGTGTTTTCTATCATGCCGTAATCGAAGACGACATTGTATTGATAGGCAGCGAAGAACACACTCGATGATAACAAGGTGAGTAAGATGAAAAACGGTTTAACGAGATACTTTACCGTAAATAAGGAAAATACAAAACTGAGTGCAAAGGTTAAAAACAACGGCACAGTAGCGATGAAGATAGGATCGACATCAGGTTGTTTTTCAATGCCTTTCTTAATGATGCCAAACAATGGGATATTGAAAATACAGACGTAAAATAACGCTGTGATAAAAGTGAATCGATTCACCGATAGAGTCTTAAATCTTGCTAACACTGATAGCTCTCACTCAAATTAGTTGTTTGTCGAGAATAACTTAGTATTCTTAAGGTAGTCTTAGGCCTTTGACAGTGAAATTTTTCGCAATAGTAGCAAGCTCTTGGCAATGGCTCAAATTATCTGTGGGTATTGTTAACATTAAATAATAAACTTAAAAAAACGGCCGAACCTCAATAAGTTCGACCGTTTTCTGCTCCCCAACCTATTAGGGTCTTGCTCGGTTTTACCAGTGAAGAGTTAACAATTCATGCTAACCCAGCGGTAATTATCTTAATTGCTGTAATAAGTAGGCAAACGCCATTGAATTAAGTTCCGCAGCTTGATTATTATCTGCAGCGCCGGCGTGGCCACCTTCAATATTTTCGTAGTACAAGACATCAATTCCCATGTCTTTCATCTTAGCAACCATCTTACGGGCGTGACCTGGGTGAACCCTATCATCACGGGTCGATGTGGTGAAAAAGACCTTTGGATAATGCACGTCTTTATGCAGATTATGGTACGGAGAGTACGTTTTAATGTAAGCCCATTCCTCAGGAATATCCGGATTACCATATTCGCCCATCCAGCTGGCACCGGCGAGTAACTTATTGAATCTAAACATGTCAAGCAGAGGTACTTGGCACACGACAGCGTTGTACAGATCAGGCCTGCGGGTAAATGCCGCCCCCATTAACAGGCCACCGTTGCTGCCACCTTGGATGCCTAAATGTTTGCTTGACGTGATTTTACGGGCAATCAAATCTTCCGCTATTGCCTCGAAATCCTCATAGGCTTTATGTCGATTTTGCTTTAACGCCGCTTGATGCCAAGCTGGGCCATATTCGCCACCGCCACGAATGTTAGATAACACATATACGCCGCCCTGCTCTAACCAATTCTTGCCAATGGTGGCCGAATAGGATGGACGCAGTGAGACTTCAAACCCACCATAGCCATAAAGTAGCGTAGGATTAGTGCCATCTAACTTAAGATCCTTAGCCATCACCACAAAGTACGGTACTTTAGTGCCATCTTTAGACGTCGCAAAGTATTGCTCAGTTTTAAACTTATCCGCAGCAAACTGTTGCGGCATACCTTTAATTTTCTTCGGATTTAAGGTTTTTGCATTAACCGTATAGAGGCTTGAAGGCTCAAGAAAACTGGTGTAATTCACGAAAAAATCATCACTGTCTTGCTCAACGTCCATTACCGTCAGGGCGCCATTCGCTTCGAATGGGACTTGGGTGCTTTGCCAAGCGCCCTTTTCGTCTTGCTCATACCGCACTAATTTGCTTTTCACATTATCGAGCCAATTCACGAAAATCGCACTCTGACTAAAACTAAGCTGCGCTATCGATGCGGTCTGAGTCGGGCTCACAAATAAACTGAATTTGGCTTTTTGGGCGATAAGATCCGCCACATCGGCATACACGACCGCGCCTTGCTTAAAGTTACCGTCTTTGTTGGTTAAATCGCTCTTTAACTCAATAAATAACTTACCTTTAAAATAACCTTTAATCTCAGCATCTTGAGGTAATGGCAACCCAATGAGTTTGCCATCTTGATAGACATATTGGCTGGCGGTATAAAAAGTATGTGCCTCAGTGACTAAACTCAGCGGCGTTTTATCATCGAATAAAACCCAGCCTGATACAGCAACTGAGGTTTTGTCGCCAGTGAAAATCGGTTTCGCTTGCTCGAGTGCTGTACCACGTTGCCAGAGTTTCACCTCCCGTGGATAACCTGAGTCAGTCATGCTTTGACCATCACCAAAATCAGTACCGACAAAGGCGTGGTCTTTATCTATCCAGCTCAGACTTGATTTGGCTTCTTTCAAAAAGAATGGCTTATCTTTGGTGGCAACAAAGGATTTAGTATTTAAGTTAAATTCTCGCACTTCCACCGCATCGGCACCGCCGCGGGAAAGTGAGACAAAACAGCGCTCATTTTCGGGATACTGACAGCTAATATCCTTAAATACCCAATTGACGGATTCAGCTTTACCTAGGGCATCGATATCAAGCACGGTTTCCCATTTGGGATCGGGTTTAGCATATTCTTCCATGGTAGTACGGCGGTAAATACCGCGCACATGGGTGTCATCCTTCCAAAAGTTGTATAACTTGTCGCCAATGTGGGTCGCGTAGGGAATGCGTTCTTTATCGTTCAGGATGGCGAGACTGTTCGTCACTAAGCTATCAAAACCTTTAAACGCTTTAATTTCGGCGGCAGATGCAGCATTTTGGGTTTTCACCCATTCCATCGGCTTTGCGCCTTCAACATCTTCTAACCAAATGTATTTATCTTCTTCTGCGTGAAGTTGACCGCTCATACCGAGCACTCCTGCAATGCACCAAGGCAGTAATTTATTATTCATTCTATTCCTTTTAAACAAAGTCCATCTTGAGATCTGCCCTTACATTACCTTAATTAATATCCAGTTCAACTATTAATCCAACAAGAATGTAACAAAAGGTAAGGTACTGTAATAGCAGATGATTAATCTAGAATGAATCGCGTTTTTAAAAATGTCATGCTATAAAAAAGCGTCCACGAGGGACGCTTTTTAGTGGATGAAATAGGGTAAATTAAAACTCGTTATTCATACGAGACAACAAATTGAGCAGTACGATTCGTTCCTCACTGCTCATTTTAGCGGTGAGATCTGTAGTGAGTTGTAGATGTAATGCATCATGTTCGAGGAACAAAGTTTGGCCCTTTTCGGTTAACTCCACCAGAATCGAACGACGATCGGTTTCATGGGGACGACGTACAACCCACTCAGCTTCTACCATTTTGTCGATTTGGACCGTTAGTGT
The DNA here is from genome assembly GCF_025653395.1 of Shewanella sp. SW24. Classification (NCBI taxonomy): domain Bacteria; kingdom Pseudomonadati; phylum Pseudomonadota; class Gammaproteobacteria; order Alteromonadales; family Shewanellaceae; genus Shewanella; species Shewanella sp. SW24. The sequence goes on along the minus strand of NZ_JAKKSH010000017.1, from coordinate 12,067 downwards.
GCCTGTTGTGACACCAATTTTATCCGCCAGTTCTTTCATCCTCATAGCGCCGTGCACGCCGAGTAACTCAATGGTGTGCACCTGCGATAGGCTAAAACCTTTGTCACGCACAATGGCGTGTTCCCAAGACGACAGCTTTTCATAAAATTCAATAATCACATGATTTAATGCATGATCTGTTGAATGTGCGGCCGTTGAATGAGCAGTCGTTAAATTCAGGTTTGATGAATGATGATGTTCAACAGTCATTTAGGCTTCCTTAGCCATACACTCGCGCTGACGACAAGTATGGAGTTCAATAGTGATATGGGCCAATTCAGGAAATTGTGACAGTAACAGATTAAAATAACTGACATCTTTCGGTGAATGGGACACGATAGACACCATAATAGCATGGTGATCGGCACTCACTCGCCAAAGATGTAAATCGGCCACTTGATGATCCGGTACGGCCTCAAGAGTTTCCACGACCTTACGCTGCAATGACGCTTTAACACCACCGTCAAGTAAGATAGGACTCGTTTGCTGAATGAGACCCCATGACCAACGACTAATAATCACAGCACCCACGATACCCATAACTGGATCGAGCCAAGTCAGTCCCATGTATTTACCAAACAACAAGGCCGCAATGGCGAGCACTGACGTTAACGCATCTGCTAATACGTGAAAATAGGCGGCGCGTAGGTTGTGATCATGACCACCGTGTGCCTTCTGACTCTCATGCTCATGCTTATGCTCATGCTCATGCTCATGCTCATGCTCATGCTCATGCTCATGCTCATGCTCATGCTCATGCTCATGCTCAGCAGCATGGTGCTCCTGTTTATGATGGCAATGGTTATGATCTTGATGACTTTCATCGTGTGCATGTGAGTCATCATGTGAATGTGGACCCGCACCATGTGAATGAGCCGTATGGACGTGATCGTCATGGGAGGAGTGTGCTTCGCAGCTGTGATGAGCATGCTCGTCTTCATGATCATCTTGATGTCCATGATCGTGACTATGACCATGAGCGTGCCCGTGGTGATGCCCATGGTCGTGGGTATGGTGATCTTTGAGTAAAAATACACTCAGCACATTAACGCTCAAACCTATGACAGCCACAAATATGGCTTCGTTAAAATGGATTTGCTCAGGGTTAATCAGTCGCATTCCCGATTCAATTAACATCACCAGTGCCACAAGTCCTAGCGCTATTGCGCTGGTATAACCGCCAAGCACACTCACTTTGCCAGTACCGAAAGCAAATGCAGGATCGTTAGCATGTTTACGGGCATACGAATAGGCGAATAACGTGATCATAAAGGCCGCGGCATGGGTTCCCATGTGCCAACCGTCGGCGAGCAGTGCCATAGAACCGTAGATGGTTCCGGCAGCAATTTCAGCCACCATAGTGATCACGGTTAAATACAGTACATAGCGAGTGTTCTTCTCGCCATCGCGGTTATGACTCGAAAACTCATGGGCGTGCTGCCACTGGGCGAGTGAGTGCCCTTGGCGGCTTCCCGTAGTAGCTTGATGCCCTGTCGCTTGCTCGGCTGTCATTGATTTCATTGTATGGCCCCTGCTCCATTTCTATCGCTATTAATGGTGAAAAACTCGTCGCTTGAATTATAGTTTGAAAATCAAAATATATGAAGATCAAATTAACTATTTATCAAGATATACTGTTTTCAAACTTTTAAACGTGTATTTGAATCCCCATAATGCATCTGCTCTCCTGCCATCAGTCGAGACACTGATATGTAAATTAAGATAGGCAGCTAGACTAGGCAAAGGATATCAGGCAAGGTTTAATGGATTAGCGCTTGATTTATGAGTAAAAACAGCTCACATAGCTGAGTTAGATTGGCTTTATTACAGCCTTATGCAGTTATAGACAGACACAGCGGTGGCTTTTCAGTGCAAGTTGAAATCCAAGTTTTAAGGTTTTTATCTAGGCTATTTCGTATATTTTTCGCATGATATGAGTCATAAAACAGCCACAGCAAAGAATTGAAATAGCTGCGAACTTAACAAAATAAGTCATTGGAAAGTGTAATTAACCCTTATTATTCAGATTGATAAAGATTATTTGAATAAAAAATCGATTTTTTATTGAATAATTTAACCCTTTTTTACCTCTGCTGCGTTTATAGGGAGCAGAACACAGACAAATTTATCGACATCAATTCAGTTCGATTAGGAGAAACAAAATGAAATTGAAGACCTTATTTAGCGTTAGCACTGTTCCCCTTGCATTTGCACTATTGTCATTCAATGCCGCGGCGGTGAGCCCACCACATCCAACAGGGTTAAATGCGCCTATGATCAGTATTCAACGTTTCGATCCAAAAGATTACAGCGCACAGGAAGCCACTAAGATGTTCCCTGCTCCGGCAGCAGGTATGGTGCAGCACATTTTAAGTTTACCTAAATTAGAAAACGAAGATGACTACATGGTCGAAATCCAAATTGGTCAGACTCAAATGGTTGATTGCAATAAGCATGGATTAAACGGGGAATTGAAGGAACTGACAGTGCAAGGTTGGGGTTATAACTACTATCAAGTGGATGAAATCGCTGAAGGCCCAAGCACTATGATGGCCTGTTTCGAATTGGCGAAGAAAGAAGCTTTTGTACGTATTCCGGGTGAACTAAAAATGCGCTATGACAGTCGCTTGCCTAAGGTGTTTTATCTACCAGAAGGCGCTGAACTGCGTTTCAGAACTTGGAAAGTAGATTCAACCTATCAATATTCCAAGTAAATAGCCAAATTTAACTCTTGCGTCATCAATCAAATGCGCTTCGAGTCTTTGCTGATTGATAAAAGCAAAGACTCGAAGCGCATTAACTAGAATCGTTTAATTCTAACGACTTGCATAATTTCTATTTCAAAACCTGCCACAGTTTCTGTCTCTGGGTAATAGATGACATTGATCTTTTGCCCTTGCAGATTACGATACTTTTTGACCCGTCTAAATTTAAACGGCACGTCACAATCTTCAATCATAACAGTATGTTGTATCCACTCCGCCTTTTCCCTTTGCATATGCGAAACCACAGTCACACCTTCAGAGTGAACCAAATGTTCATGGGTGGCTAACATCTTTTTTACGGCCTTATTCATGTTCAACTCTTTTATCATCTAGTTGCGACAACAGTGACTCAACTTTCTGTTTAATTTCAGCATATCTCAATTTTTCACAGCGGCCGAAACCACTCAACTTACGCACTTGAAAACGACTCACCAAAGGAACTGACATGCCAGCGAGGCAACGACAATAGGTATCAAGTGATAAAGCATCTATGCCTTTGGCCGTTAAATGGTGCTTCAACTCATGTAAATCAGCCAATATCTGCTGATCTGTCGGCCAAGTCGGTTCCGTTGAATAACTCAACTTAGCGAAATAACCGCGGCAGACACTGCAATGACCGCAGACAGCCGGCGTCTCATTATCATCAAAATAACGGGATAAATTGTGGCTTAAGCACGTCTCAAGCTCAAAAAAGCGGACTAACTGCGCTATTCGCGCAATTTCTTTCTGCTCTTTATCGATAAAATAATGGTATAGCTCATCGATGAGTTCCGGACGCGCTAATGCGGCAACATCCACCCGATACACATCGGTAATTCGTTTGGTTTCTAATTCAATTAACTGATGTTCTGCTAAATATTCCAGCGCGGCCAACACGCGACTGCGTTCATGGCCCGTCGCACTGTACAAGGCATCAAAATCTAACGCGCCCCATATTTTCTTCATCTGCGTATGATTAAAAATTTGCGTCAAAAACGCCTGCCGCTCTGGATTAAAGCGGCTCAGAATGACATGTTTATCCACTAAAAATTTGTAATTAACATCGGCGTAGTAAGCAAATAACGGCTTAACCACACCTAGAATCTCTAGCTGTACAAGTAACGTTTTTAACGGCAACTGGCGAATATTACTCGCCGTCGACACGCCATTAAGCTGACATTCCCACTGACCAGAATCTTGTTCAAGTCGAATAGCTTCAATGACTTGCGCTATACCTTCTCGCTCAGGCGTATCGCCATACACAAAATTTTCAACGGTATTGAGTCCGTCAAGATTGGCTAAAGTCACACAATGGGATAAGGCACCATCACGCCCTGCTCTGCCGATTTCTTGACTGTAGTTTTCAATGGATTTAGGCAAATCATAGTGGATCACAAAACGGATATTGCTCTTATCTATTCCCATACCAAAGGCGATGGTAGCAACAACCACTTGCAGCTTATCCTGCATAAAATCATTTTGAATTTGTTGACGTTTTTCATCTTCAAATCCAGCATGATAGGCACTGGCGACTATGCCTTGTTGGCTCAAGAGTCGTGCGACTATTTCGGCGGTTTGCTGTAACGTCACATACACAATACCAGCACCTGAGAATGATGTTATCTGGTTAACCAGTAAGGCATTTTTCTCTTGAGTCGACACGGGCAGAACAGTCAAATCTAAATTGGGTCGATAAAATCCTGTTTGTACTATGTGTTCGGGCGCGATATCGAAGCGCTTGGCCATATCCAGTTTCACTTTACGTGTCGCAGTGGCCGTTAGTAACAATACCAGCGGGATCTCAAGCTCGCGCCGATAATCAGGTAATTTAAGATAATCAGGCCGAAAATTGTGACCCCATTCTGAAATACAATGTGCCTCATCTACGACCAGCATAGACAACGGAACCGATTGAATAAACTGCCTAAAGCGTTCATTTTTGAAACGTTCCACCGACACCATTAAAATTTTCAGTTTGCCAGAGCGCGCATCTGTCATCACTTGCTGACTCTGCTCGGCGCTTAAGGTTGAATCTATGCTGGCCGCATGAATTCCCTTAGATTGTAAAAATTCCAGCTGATCTTTCATCAAGGCGAGTAAAGGCGAAATCACTAAACTCAAATGGGGTAACTGCAATGCTGTAAATTGATAACAAAGGGATTTACCAGAACCCGTCGGGAAAATCGCTAAACTCGACTTCCCTGCTAAAAGTTGTGTTATCGTTTGTGCTTGGCCTGGGCGAAATTCAGAAAAATCGAAATCCTGCTGCAATAAACTAACGTATGGATTGGTTTCCGGAATGGGATTTAACATCAACCGTCCTTTACACTTATCCTTACCACCCACAAAATTCGGGCATACCGCAAGAAAAAGATTCAGCATTAAGTGAGTCGACTAGTCTAGCAAATTTTGACGTACTTTACGGAGTTAATTAGCAACAACTGAGTTTTCAAGCCAACTTAACTGCTTATCAGGAGCGTAATTATAGGTGCAGATTTCATTGCAACACGATGATTAATATATAATTAATTTAATTTTTTAGTCAGCAATTAAATATGAAAATAAAACCGATTTGTAAAAATTCGATCCGATATCTTCTATGAAAAAACAAGACATCAGATGAATCTCAGCAAAAAATACATCTCCGATAAATTGAGCATTTAAGGTTTTCTAGCAAGATATAGATTGATCAGCGACGTCAGTTTGTCCTGAAATCTTTCTTCAAAACCATCAATGTCACGCCCTATAGAGACTAAATATTTAGTTGCCTGCTCACGCGAAAGCAGCTTATTTGCAAGACTATATTGCATCTCTTCTAAGGTTTTATCATATCTTGGGATCAACACCCAAGTGCCGACATCGACGTCAAAATGTTGCATCGCTTTCTGGGCTAAAGCACAAAAAGCCTCAATATGATCTACGCCATCAGGTCCGAGACAGCCAGGTTCAATTCGGCATAAAACCGCAATTTTCCTATCGTTTGCAATACTTAAACTCATCTCTAATGCCCCACGTTATCTAGTCGTAAACATAAGATCTTAACAGTAATTCTACGTGTCTGCACAGATAAGTCACGGCTAACTTACCCTTATTAGATAATCCATTTTAGGCAATAGAACAACTGTAAAATCATATTCTTCAAAACATAGAGCCGCGTTTTTTTGTTCTATTCATCAACAATATCGTCTACAACATCCTCATCAGTATGCTGTAAAACATTAAGCGAAATATTTTCATTATGCTCTGACAATAGGGTATCAATGGCTTGGTCAAAACTGTCTAACTTTTGAGTTGCCATATAACGTTTTAACCTCAAAATAATATCCCTGCTCAGCTCAATATGAGACTTTTTTTGTCGTTTTTTTATTTGAGATAATTCTTTGCGAACCATACGCCAGCCAAAATCAGTAAAATACTGATTGAGCATTTTGTTTACATTAGTAAGCTCGTTGTCGATCCGCAGTACCTTTTTGCGTAATCGGACTAATTCATTTAGTTGTGTCACCAACTTAGTATAGGAAACCGTTTGTAACTCAGCGTCACAAAACCAATCTGGTTTAGATGCCACAGCTTCAGGATTGATAAGGCGATAAATTAAGGGTAAGGCAAAAATTAATTCGGCTTCCTCAAGCAATAATAATTTTCTTCCTGCTGTCGGTTTGTCTTGTTGATATATCCAAGCTTGCGGTTCCATAAATACGTTTCTTTAGTTAAGCATGCGTTTAATGCGGATGAAATAAATGGGACCTCATGCTAGTACAAATCGATAAGTATTAATATATGGTTCAACCATTTTATTGACTGGGAATCGATCCCTTATGCTTCATTTTGCCTTTGGCAGAAATAGCTCAACTCATAACAGGCTAAGAACCCGATAAGCGGTTGTCGTTATTAGCTTAAATTTCACCCAACACGCAAGCCTAGTTTAGCGGCATTCCATTCAAGAAAACCAATAAAATGGTTAAACCATTCTTTAAAATTATGCATCTGTGACTAACTAAGTTCGAAACCACTGCATAGAGAAAGTACGAATTTCATACTATCATTGCCTTTAATTTTATATCCGCTTAATTAATCGCCATTGTTAGAATAGGTTTATCTTGGCTGTTTTTTAAACTAAATAATCCAGCTAAATGTTATTTAATGCCCCCTCCTCTGATAAAAGAAGATTATTTAAACAAATAAGCACTCTACCAGTGATAATGGCGATTATCACTGGTAGATGTAGGCGTGATTTGCGTATAATTACGCCTTCTTAATTCGATATCAGGTGACTTCAACGGCATGTCTAAAATGATCCGGACAAATAGTAATGCTCAAAATAACACCAATGTAACGAATGAAAGAGTGACAGGATCAGATCATCACAATAATAACCGTGCTGAACAGCCACGTTTTTTTGAAGAGACTTTCCTGCCACAATCTGTTCGAAGTGATTATTTAAGTGCTGCCGAAGAAACTGAATATGAAATTTCAGCCAACACCCGCCGTGTTTATAATACGAGCTTTAGTCTATTTAGCCGTTATTGTGCCGAACACCAACTGCAGGCCCTGCCCGCAGATCCAAGAAGCGTAATTTCATTTATTGGTCATCAAAAAGAACTGATCCAAGAAAGCACTGGCGTTCAACTTTCAAAGCAAACATTAACCACAAGGTTGGCAGCCATTCGCTACCATCATATTCAAGCAGGATTCCACTCGCCTACCGAACATCCACTGGTGATCAGAGTGATGCGCGGTTTAAGCAGAAATCAATCTCGCCATGTGAGTGATTATGATCAACAACCGATTATGTATGATGAAGTGGAAATGCTCATTCAAGCTATCGATGAACAAGTGCAGCCATTAACCCGAGCAAGAGACAAAGCCATTATTCAGTTAGGATTACAAGGTGGGTTTCGCCGTTCTGAACTTGCAGATATAAAAGTTCAATATGTCAGTTTTTTACGCAATAAGCTAAAAGTGCGCCTACCTTATTCGAAGAGTAATCAGCAAGGTCAACGGGAATGGAAAGACCTGCCGGATCATGAACCTTTTGCAGCACTCAACGCGGTAAAAAATTGGTTATCACTCGCCAATATAGAGGATGGACATTTATTTAGATCGCTTTCCCGTGATGGGAAATATTTACGCCCTTATCAAATAGTAGAACATCACTCTGAAGCTAATTCAAGTTTACATAAAAATAGTGGTTTTCTCACGGGAGACGATATTTATCGCATCATTAAAAAATATTGCACAAAAGCGGGCCTACCTGCAAAGTTTTATGGTGCCCACAGTTTGCGTAGTGGTTGTGTCACTCAACTCCATGAAAATGATAAAGATCATTTATACATTATGGCTAGAACTGGCCATACCGATCCGCGCTCACTTCGCCATTATTTAAAACCAAGAGACTAAAACCCAAAAGACTAAACTAGATCATGACTCGATAAGAATCAGTTAGTCTTTTACCTAAAATAAAATAGCAATTTTAATGTTAAATATAAATCTATCATGTTTATGAATAAAAATGATATTCAGTAATTTATATTAAAATTATTTCCAATTTTTAATTTTAAAAATAATTAAAACAATAATTTCACATTATATATTTTTATCTTGGATACAAGATTTGACATCATAGCAGAATAAAAATCCTAATTGAGCTACTTTGACCTCAGCAGCTTAGACCATAGCAAACTGCTGGTTAACATTTTTATAGCATATCGGGTTTATTGCTCACTGCAGTATTATTGTAATATAAAATCATCTTTATTGTCATATTGATACTTTAGCCTTAGTCACGAAATTTAATCCATCGTACTAGCCGGAGTAATATATGAGTAAGGCCACCTTTGATCCTACACTTTATAATAAAAGTAATAACGAGCCATTTAACCAAGTGTTGGATAAACATTTATCTCGCCGTAACTTCGTCAAAAGTGGTTTAGGCCTCAGTGCTATGACAGCTTTTGCCAGTGTAGGTTTAACTGCTTGCGGATCAGATGACACACCTGTTACAAAACCTGTTGATCCTGTGACACCTTTGCCACCAACAAAAAGTACCGCCAAGCTAAACTTTACGTCAGTTGCGGGTTCTCGTTTAGATGCCGTCGTTGTGCCAGAAGGCTATACAGCGCAGGTACTTGCACCATGGGGTACGCCATTAAATGCAAAAGCAGCACCATGGAAAAGTGATGGTAGTAACACTGCCGATGACCAAGCGAACTCAGTCGGTATGCACCACGATGGCATGCATTTCTTTCCATTAAATGATACGGGTAATGACGGTTTACTTTGCATTAACCATGAATATATTGATGAAGTTGCATTACATCCTGCAGGACAAACTTTTGATCCTACTTCAGGTTTGCGCACGATTATCGATGAGGTACGTAAAGAAATCAACGCCCATGGCGTATCGGTTGTACGTATAAAACTGGTTAATAATCAATGGGAAGTGGTTAGCAATGATAACCATAACCGCCGATTCACCGGTGCAACTGTAATGGATATTAGCGGTCCTCTCGCCTACTCTTCTCTACTCGAAACCCGCTACTCTCCCGACGGTAGTCAGGCTCGCGGTACATTAAATAACTGCGGCAATGGTTACACGCCTTGGGGCACTTATTTAACCTGTGAAGAAAACTGGCCAGGCTACTTCGCAAACCGTGGTACGTTAACTGCCGAGCAAAATCGCATTGGGATCAGCAAAACCAGCACACGTTATGGCTGGGATGATCTTGCAGGTCATGATGAGGAACGTCTCGATGAATTCGCGCGTTTTGATGTCACACCAAAAGGTGCAAGTGCTCAAGATGACTATCGTAATGAAGCGAATGGTCACGGTTATATTGTTGAAATTGACCCTTTCAATCCAACATCGCGCGCAGTAAAACGTACCGCGCTTGGTCGTTTCCGCCATGAAGGTTGTACCTTTGGCAAGTTAACCGAAGGTAAGCCAGTAGTATTCTATTCTGGCCACGATTCACAATTCGAATACCTCTATAAATTTGTCTCGGCCGCGGCGTGGGATGCAAAAGATGCTGACAGCAGCAATCGCATACAAACTGGCGATAAGTATATGAATGAAGGTACTTTATATGCAGCTAAGTTTAATGCAAATGGTGGTGGTGTTTGGTTGCCTTTAACCTTAGATAGCCAGACTACGGACGGAAAAACCCTAGGGAATACTTTCGCTAGCTTAGCCGAGATTATTTTGAACACAGCAGGCGCAGCGGATCTTGTTGGTGCAACACCTATGGATCGCCCTGAATGGTGTGCTGTCGATCCTTTCACAGGTTCAATTTATTTGACCCTGACCAACAACTCGAAACGAACTGAAACCAATCCAGCGAACCCAAGATTGAAAAACCACTTTGGCCATATTATTCGTTGGGATGAAAGTGACAAAGATACTGAATTTACATGGGATATCTTCGTATTTGGATCACCAAGTGATGGTAACGCAGAGACAAACTTATCAGGCCTAACAGATCTTAACCAATTTGCCAGCCCAGACGGTTTAGCCTTCGATCAACGCGGTATTTTGTGGGTTCAAACCGACAATGGAGCCAAGGAGGTCGCAGAAGAAACCAACGATCAGATGCTAGCAATAGTGCCTTCAACGCTTGTTGATGGCCAAGAGAAACAGCTCGGCGTAACGGCTGATAACCAAATGGAATTAAAGCGTTTCTTTGTTGGACCAAACGACTGTGAGGTTACGGGTTTTGCTATTAGCCCTGATTACACATCTGTTTTTGCTAACATTCAGCATCCCGGTAATTGGCCTTATTCGTCCAATGCCGCTGAAAAAACGCCTGCGGGCACGACATTACGCCCTCGCGCCGCTACGGTCGTTATCCGTAAGTTAGATGGTAAAGAAGTCGCGGTATAAACAATTATGCTTGTGCGAGGTATCTTCTTAAATATGAAGTTCCTATAAGTTAATTGCTACACATAACAAATCCCCTCACTGTAGGGGATTTTTTATTTAAGAAGATAGTTAACTAGCCTTTTTCAAAATAGATTAAATCCAACATCGATTAACTCTTACTACGACTTGCTTGTTCAAAGGCCAGTTCAAAAGCATCGGTAAAATCTGTAATTGGCAGAAGGTCCTCACGGCAACGGCGATTGCGGCCAAGTAAGGAAGATTCAACAAACAAATCAAACCAAGTACTTAAGGCTTTGCCATTAGCCGCTTCGCCAATCGCTCCTAAAGCCAATGATGCCACCTCGGCGGTACCAAGTTGAAAATCATGACTACCTTTACGCAATGCATAGGTCGCAAACGTGTCGGGATCGAAGGAAAGCAACGGCAGTGAGTGTAAGTAAGGGCTCTTACGGAACATTTTAATCGCTTCACGCCAACTGCCATCAAGCAGAACAAGCAGCGGCCGTTTACCTTCGGCCAATGTCGACATTGGCACTTGGTTCAGTACGGTTTGCCCTTGCTCTGCATACTGGGCAGGAAACACTAAATAGGGTTGATATTGCGGCGAATTAAGCAAAGCAAGCAACTCAGCTTCAGGTTCTGTACGTGACCAAATATAGGCGTGGGTATCAGGAATAAGATCCGCTATGAGTCGTCCGCTATTAGTCGGCTTTAACACCTCATCGTTATACATAATCAGCAGGAAACTGGCGTGAGTATCTAACTGACGGCGTAGCGCACAGGTACAGAACTGCTCACCTAAGAGGCATAATGGACAGCGGATCAGTTTTTTACCGCGGGCACCAAAGGGTTTAGTCGAAATAGACTTACGGTACTGATATAAATGGTGCACTGCATGGGGGGCTAAAGCCATAAAAACCAATTCTCTATCAAACTTATTAAGGATCGCGACCACATCATTTAGCACTTTTTTATCGCGGTGGCGCAGTTTATCCCTTGGCCATCAATGGTGCAATCGCGTAATACATTATCGTGATAAAAGGCCGGTGTCAGTGGTTGATGGTTTCATATGCAGCCTAACGCCAGTGAGATAATTTAAGAGCACAGAGCAATTATCTCTTAAAACAACTGTAATGTATTAATCTGTGTTACCACTTAGTACTGAAGGATCCCCTCATAAATCAGCCATAGCATAGCCATATTTGAGCAACTGATTGGCGAATAATACCCAGGCCGCCAGCAATTCTTTCTCCGTGATTTGATAATCAGGCCGCCTGAGTACCTCCAATCCCAAGCGAATCGTTGAGAGTACCGTTCGATGCCCAATGGTATTGGCCTGAAAATGCTTATCCCAGCCCTGTTGCTGTGCGTGTAAACCAACTAGCCACAACCAACAGGCATTGAA